>NZ_JBNPON010000032.1:0-38429 GCF_050315195.1 Clostridium sp. SGI.024
AAAATGAGATGTATTTATAATATATCTCATTTTTTTAATTTTATATAATAAATATAATAATTATTTTTTTGTAATAGCTATCCATGTATATAAATGCATGATTATTTACTTTTAATCATAGGTGAAACATTTATGGAAATGCAATTTAAAATGAGTTATGAATTTAGCAATAATATACTGAACAATTCAAAATTTAGTTTGAAAATTCATCTATACTTTTTTTAATTAACTTCTCTCTCAGGGTCTTTATAATATGTATTAACTCCAATAACAATAACTACTCAAGCATAGTTAAAAGGAGAAGCGACATTAGAAACAGTTCCAAGGCAAATATAAGACTTTATACAGCTCTACGACATAATGCAGAAAAATCATAAAAAGACCTAAAGAAATAGCAGATTTATTTGTTAGATAAAAATGCAAGAAATAGTGTATAAAAATAAAAAAAGCTTAACTTTGGTATAAATGTCATATTATTGTCACAAATAAATTATATAGTAATAATTGTAAAGATAAATTATTACTATATTTGGGGAGGTTAAAATATGGAAAACAATATTAATAATGAAAATAATATAAAAAATAATAAAGATGTAGATATCAATAGTACAGCAGAAAATAATCATGAAAGTTTAAATACTGATGATGAAATTTTAGATGCTCATGAAAATGAAAATACAGTAGTTGAAGATGAAAATACAGCAGTTGAAGATGTAGATAGTTGTGAGGATACAATTACTTCTGATAATACAATTGCTTGTGAAGATACAATTACTTCTGATGATACAAATAATAATGACTCATTAGATAAAGAAAATAATGATAGTATTAAAGGAAAAAATGGTTTATTTAAAGCTATTGCTATAGTACTTATAATAGGACTATTAGGTGGTGCTGTAGGTGGTGGAAGTATTTATTATGTAATGAAAAAACAGCTTAATGAATTATCTAATAGAACTGTAATTGCCAATCCTCAAATCTTTAGCACGGATTCTGAAGCATTATCAGCTAGTGAAGCTTTTGAAAAGGTAGCTCCAGCAGTAGCTATTGTATCAGTTAGTGGTGTTATTGATTATAGTGGCATTATCCCTAAAGAAACAAGTGGAATTGGATCAGGTTTTATAATAAATGAAGAAGGTTATATTTTGACTAATTATCATGTAATTAAAGGTGCTAAGGAAGTAGTTGTAACTTTATCTGATGGTACAGATGCTAATGCAAAAGTTGTTAATTATGATGAAAATCAAGATGTGGCTATGTTAAAAATAAGTGATGATAATATTAAAGTTCCAGCAGTAGTTGAATTAGGAAATTCAGATGCTTTAAAGCCAGGAGAACAAGTTATAGCAATTGGTAGCCCTTTATCTAAAGAATTTGGTCAAACCGTTACTGCAGGAATTGTAAGTGCAACAAATAGAACAGTTAAAACAAGCTCTGGAGTGGAATTAAACTTAATCCAAACAGATACTGCAATAAATCCAGGTAATAGTGGAGGTCCTTTAGTTAATACAAAAGGTGAAGTTGTTGGAATTAATAATATGAAGCTAGCTTCTGATACAATAGAAGGAATAGGATTCTCAATTCCAATAAACAGTATTAAAGATAGAATTGACTCATTATCTAAACCTATATTAAATTTAGGTATATCAGTAAGAGAAATTAATTCAGAGCTTGGAAAACAATACAATATGGATGAAGGTCTATATATAGTTCAAGTAACAGAATTTTCTCCAGCAGAAAAAGCAGGATTACAAAGTGGAGACTTAATAGTTAAGTTTGATGGTCAAAGAATTACTACTTTTAATGAGCTTAAAGAGATTAGAGATACTAAAAAAGAAGGAGATATAGTTAGTATTGAGATAATTAGAAATGGAGAAACTAAGACAGTTAATTTACAATTAGAATCAAAGAATTAATATAATAATGTGGATCCTCTGGTAGAGATCATGAAAATCAGAAATTAAATTACTTCTTTGGAAACTCCTTGAATTTGATGGAATATCTCATTAATCGTTACACAAAAACAGTACCACATATTGATAAAAACTTATCACCAAAATAAAAATATTACCGAGAAAGCTCATATCAACTACTTTCTCGGTATTTTATATTTTATTCAAAAAATTAACTGCTTATTTTTATATCTTCTTTAAAATATAATCAACAAATCCTTGCCTAATTTTTTTCCCTTCAAAGATTCTTTCTAATACTCTATTTTCCTTATATAATATTCCCATGTCCTCAAAATATTTTTCCACTTCACATTCTTCAAAATATGAATGTATTACTGGAATATCATCCTCCATTTGCTCATATTGATTATTACCAATATCTATCCCTTCACCACAACGGAAATCACTTGTAGTAAGGAAATTTACAAATAGTAATCCATTTTTCTTTAATACTCTTTTCATTTCATCAATAGATTTTGAAACATCTTTCTTTGTCATATGAAATACAGAGTTATATGAGTAAACAAAACTAAATGATTCATCATCAAATCTTAATTTTCTCATATCTCCCTTTTCTATATTTAAGTTTTGACCTTTTCTATTTGCATATTTATTAGCCTCTTCTAATTGTTTAGAATTAAATTCAATTCCATAAGTTAAATATCCATATTCCACAAATAAGCTTAATGGTGGACAATCTCCTCCTGCACCACAATCTAATATTGTTTTTTCCATTTTTGTTTCATTACAATGCATTATAAATCTGTATAGTGGTATTTGTTTAAATACTTCATTCATAGATTCTCTCCCTCATTTTTATTTATTTGCATATAATACACTTAAATACAATTACGGCTCTTATAATTTCTTAGGTAAAAATACTGTTATTCTAGTTCCTATATCTTTTCTGCTTAATACAGAGAAATATCCTTTATGATTGTCAATAATCCATTTTGCTATTGATAGTCCAAGACCAGTACCACCATTTTTTCTAACTCTTGCTGTATCAGCTCTAAAGAAACGTTCAAAAATATGAGTAACATCATCTTCATCCATTCCAATTCCGTTATCTTGAACAGAAAAATAGGGTTCCTCTTTACTACTTATTCCTGTTTTTAGAATTATACATTCGCCTTCATCAGTGTACTTTGCAGCATTATCAATTAATATCCTTGCTGTCTGCTTGAGTAGGCCTATATCTCCATAAACTGTAGCTTTTTCTTTTTCAATATATTTATATAAGTGATTTTTATCTATCATCTTAGATTCTTCAAATACTTCTGTCATCATATCATTAAGTGAAAACTCTGTTATTTGAAGCTGGGTTTTACCATTTATTCCTCTAGCTAAAAATAAAAGTTGTTCTACCAGTTTTTTCATATTTTCTGATTCACTTTTTATAGCTTTAATAGATTCATCTAGAACACTTTCATCTTCTTTTCCCCAACGATCTAGCATATTAGCATATCCTTGAATTACAGATATAGGAGTTCTAAGTTCATGGGAAGCATCTGAAACAAATCTTGCCTGTTGCCTATAGGAGTCTCTCATTCTATCTAGCAAATTATTTATAGCTTCTTCTAATCCCTGAAGCTCATTATCTCCAATATGAAATCTTTCATCTGAAGCTACAGGACTAATTTTAGATATAGCATCTTCAAGGTTATGAAATTTTTCTTCATCAAAAGCCATATCACTGAGTCTATTTGCTGCTTCTGCTATTTCATTAAGAGGTTTTAATATTTTTCTAATTCTTGCAGTACCAAAAATTAATTCCTCTAACAAAAGTATTCCTTCAATAATTCCTATAATTTTAATTAACTTTATAATATTATAAAGAAATTCGCTAGCTTCCTTAACTAAAGTTTTACCATCATCCCAGGCTACTTTATAATTTGCAGTTTCTATAGGATAAAAGTTAATAGTTCTTTGTGCACTCTTCACAAACTCACCATAAAACTGTATTTCCCCTTCAATACACCAGAAGCCAATTAATATGGCTATTATACATATATCAAGAAAAAGGAATTTAAAGAATAATTCTCTTACGGAAATAGAATTAAGCTTTATAGCAATAGATGTAATATTTTTAACTTTACTTTTATTACTCATCTTTTATAACGTATCCTACTCCACGAATTGTAGATATAATCTTAACCTTAAATCTATCATCTATTTTTGTTCTTAAATATCTTATATACACATCTATTAAATTAGTTTCTCCCATATAGTCATAACCACATACTTTTTCCATAAGAACATCCCTATTTAATACTATATTTTTATTTTCCATTAATATTTGAAGCAAGGTGAATTCCCTATTAGTTAATTCTATTTCTTCATTTCCATACTTAACTTTATGTCTCATTCTATCTAAGGATAATAGACCACATTTAATTATATCCGTATCTTTTTTTGCTGTTACTACTCTCTTTTTTAGTGCTACTCTTATTCTTGCAAGCAGTTCCTCTATAGCAAAAGGCTTTGTTATATAATCATCAGCCCCTGCATCAAGCCCTGAAACCTTATCCATAACTGCATCCCTTGCTGTAAGCATAATCACAGGAATATCAGAAGTCCTTCTTAATCTTCTTAAAACCTCTAACCCATTAAGTTCTGGGAGCATTATATCAAGAATAACTAAATCTATTTCACCCTTTTCTGCTATTTCAAGACCTGTTCTACCATTATTAGTTTTTACTATTTCATAGCCCTCATGAACTAATTCTAGTTCTATAAATCTAGCAATTTTCTCTTCATCCTCAACTATTAAAATCTTAACCATGATTAAACCCCTTCTTAATTTCTTCCTTTATTTTTTTAACTACTAATGATATTTCTTTAAATATCTTATTTGCCTTATCAGTATTAACCCTCTTCGAAGCTACAGAAAACTCTATATCAAAGAAAAGTCCAACTATAACTAGTGGTATTACTATCCAAAATGTAAACATTAAAAGTAATATTAATACTGTAAAAGGAATCTTCAAAAACATTTTTCCATCTTTAGCTATTTCCAGGAAAATATTGTTGCATGTATCTATTACCCTGCATACAGCTTCGAATATCCCTTCAAACCCATTAGTATTTCTTGAACTCCTCTTTTCTCCCCCTTTATTATATATAGCTATATTCTGATTATTAATATAAGCATCCTTACTTTCATTAGTATAAAAAGTTTCTACTGAAGGTCCTTTTATTTTTCCTTTTTTCTCTAGGTATATAATAGCATCTAGAATGTCCCAATTATTTTTTTCTAAGACTTCTTTTGCTTCTTCATAACTTATATTTGCTTTATCTCTTAATTTTTCTATAAGCTTAATATCCTCCATAAATAATCCTCCTTATCTATGGTATAAATAAATTCTTTATTTTTCCAATATATATAAATTATATCATTTAGCTTAATCATTTGTATATTGCTTCACCTATTTGATTTTTCTTACTCTAACCCCCATCTCTAATACCTTAATAAAATTACATAAGTTACTTTTAAATCTTAAGAGAAAAAATTATAAAAAATGAAGAGACTTTGAAATATTCAAACTCTCTTCATTAACACTATATATTACTTTTCATATCCTTCTTTAAAGTCTTTTTTAATATTATCTGCTGATTCTGAGACTTTTTCTAAAACATCATTTACTCCGTTACAATTCATATTTGGACCAGACATTGAGTATCTATATCCACAGAATAATCCAACTACTAATAATATAGCAACTGCCCAAAAGAATAGTACTAATAAAAGTGCTGATATTGTTAATGATACTTTTATAGGTTTTTCATTTTCTTTTCTGATTTCAAAGTAATTTTCATTTCCCTTTTTAATCATCTTACCTATAAATTTAAATATTCTTCCAACAATTTCTCCAACACCGCCACTCTTGTCTTCTTTCTTCTGGTTCTCTTTTCTTTCATTATCCTTTTCTTTCACTTCAATAATTGTCGTATTTCTATCTTCAAACTTACCCATTTTCTCTAAGTAGAAAATAGCATCTAAAAGATCCCAATCAGACTTTTCAAGTGCTTCTTCTGCTTCTATACGACTTATATTTGCTTTTCCCATTAAGATTTCAATCATTTCATTTCTTTCCATTTTACTTCACCCCATAATTAATTTTTTCTTTATTATGGTTATATAATACTTTTATAAAATTAATCTAAGATATAAAAAAGATTAAAATTAGATTAAAATCTATTCTAAGTAACTAAAAAGGTAGTTAAAATTTAACCTAAATTTTAACTACCTTTAGCAACTAATTAAAAACTATCTATTTATATATTTTTAAGCTTTGTTTTCACATCCACAAACTCTCATTTTTTCCTTTACAAACTTCTTAACTTCGTCAAATCCTGCTTTATTATACTTTTTAGGATCTATTGCATCTGGATTTTCTGAAAGATATTTTTTTATTCCATCTGTATAAGCAATTCTTAGTTCTGTAGCATAATTAACTTTGCATATACCTCTTCTAATAGCTTCTTGAACCTTAGAATCAGGAATTCCTGAACCACCATGTAATACTAATGGAACTGATACAACTTCTCTTATTGCTGATAATCTATCTAAATCTAATTTAGGTTCTCCTTTATACATACCATGAGCTGTTCCTATGGCAATTGCTAATGAATCAACTCCTGTTCTTTCAACAAACTCCTTAGCTTCTAATGGATCTGTATATATATCTCCATCCCCACCATCTAAATCGTCTTCTTTTCCTCCAACCTTTCCAAGCTCTGCTTCAACAGCAATACCTGAAGATTTACACATATCTACAACTGATTTTGATAATTTTACATTGCTTTCAAAATCTCCATGTGATCCATCAATCATAATTGAAGTATATCCTGTTCTAAAAGCTTGAGATGCTAATTCAAAGCTTGACCCATGATCTAAATGTATTGCTACAGGTACATTAGCTCTACTAGCTGCTACCTTTACATTAGCTAAGAAATAATCAAGTCCTGCATAGCTAACTGTAGATGGGGTAGTTTGCATAATTACAGGTGCGTTCATTTCCTCTGCTGCACTGATTACTGCCATTACCATCTCCATATTTTCAACATTAAATGCTCCTACTGCATAATGTTCCTCTTGAGCCTTTTTTAATATTTGTTTTGTAGTCATTAATTCCATAGTACTTCTCCTTCTAAACTCTCTTTATTTAAATAGTAATTTATTGTTTTTTCATTTTACTAAAAGCAATAATATTAATAATACTAATATAAAAACTATATAATCCTATAATTGCACTTAATATTAAAAATATTAAATTTAAGTTTTGTTGTATTGCATTTATAATAATAAGAATACTTAAAAGTGAATAAGCACATGCCTTCATCATTGTTTTTTCTTTTTCTTTACTTTTAATTGTGCTTTCTAATATTGAAGTTTTCCTTTCTCTTTTAAAGTTCTTAATTACCTTTAACTTTTTTAAAAAGAAAAGCCTAAAATATACCTCTACTAAAAGTAAAGCCCCTATTCCAACTAGCAATGTATTTTGCCATGTATGAAAGTAATCTGCTAATAATATAACTACTATACATATGATAGAGTATCTATAATAAAATAGCCTAAACTTCTGCTCAATTTGCTTAGATACAATATAACCATTTTTATCAAAAACGTTATAATAAACTGTATCGCCATACATATCTAAATATATGTTATTTCCTGATAAACTTGGAACATCTTTTTTCACTACAACATCGCCTTTCCTAAACAATATGTTTGATGTACTGAATAATCATCATTAAGAACTACTAAATCACTGTCATAGCCTACTCCTATTCTTCCCTTTCGCTTGTCAAGCCCTAAGCATTTAGCAGGATTAATAGTACAAGAATTTATAGCATAGTTAAATGGAACCATAGCTTCTTCTACTAATATTCTAAGCCCTTCATTCATCCTTAAAGTTGAACCAGCTAATCCTTTCGTTTCTACTAAATGCGCACTGCCATCTTCATATATTTCTATTTCATTTCCTCCAAAAGTGAATCTTGAGCCTGGCTCATATCCCTTAGCCATTAAAGCATCTGTAATCATAATTCCATAGTCTGGTCCTTTAGAATTAAAGAAGTTATATAGTGCCATAGTGGTTGAGTGATTACCATCACAAATTATTTCTCCATACATTCCCTTAATTCTTAATGCAGCTCCTACTAGTCCATTTTTTCTGTGATTAAATGGAGTCATTCCATTATAAACGTGAGTTTGAGATCTAGCACCATGAGCAAAAGCAAATATAGCTTCTTCATATGTGGCCGCAGAATGACCTATACTAACTACTATTCCATTATTAAATAAGTATTCAGTAAGAGAGTAGTCTTCATCTGTCTCAGTTGCTAAAGTTACATATTTTATTAATCCTCCTGCTGCTTTTTGATAATGTTGAAACTCTTTAATAGTAGGCTTAACGATATATTCCTTTGGTTGAGCCCCCTTATACTCCATATCTAGATAAGGCCCTTCAAAATGAATTCCTAAAATTTCTGCTCCCTCATAACCTTCTTCAACTACCTTAGCAACATTAGCTAAAGCATTTGTAAGAACTTCTCTACTTTGAGTTATAGTAGTTGCTAATATTGAAGTTACTCCTTCATTTACTATTTTCTTTGTCCAATTCCTTAATCCAATTTCATTTGCGTCATTAGTATCGAATCCATATGCTCCATGGCAATGAATATCAATAAATCCTGGAACAATTCTTTTACTTCCGTAATCATAATTCACTTCTTTTTCATTATAGGTATAAATATTAACTATTTTATTATCATCTATTTCTATTTGTGCTGGAATAAATTGATCTGCAATCCAAACTTTTTTACTTTGTATTAACATGCTATACCTCCTTGTCCACTTTTTTATTTATCATAAATTAATTATACATAAGTTCAATTCTCTAATATTTGCACTTTTTAACATACATATTATATCTTTTAGCACTTCCATTGAATTTAAATTACTCTTTATTATAATTAGAATTATATGCAATAAATTATATAATTCTTAAGAAAATGGGGGATATTCACATGAAAATTTTTAACATTGATGAAAATGAAATGAATAAAAATTCAGCCATATTTACATTAAAAGAAATATATCAACAACCTAAAACATGGTTAAAAACATTAGCTCAAATAATAGAAAATAAAGATTCTATCCAAGAGTTTATTAATCAAGTTATAAAGTGTGATGATTATGATGTAATATTTACTGGTGCAGGTACTAGTGAGTTTGTCGGTAACGCTTTATATGCTTACTTAAACAAAGAATTAAATTATAAGGTTAAATCTTATGGAACAACTGATATAGTTGCTACTCCTGAAGCGTATATATCAAAAAATAAACCTACATTATTAATAAGTTTTGGTCGTTCTGGTAATTCACCTGAATCTATAGGAGCTGTAGAAGCTGCTAGCGTTGTATCTAATAACTTATACAACTTATTTATTACTTGCAATAAAGACGGTCAACTTTCTAAAATGTCAAAGGAAGTTAAAAACTGCTATGCTATAAATCTTACTGAAGAAACTCATGACCAATCTTTTGCTATGACTTCAAGCTTTAGTAATATGTATTTAGCTGCATATCTTTGCTTTAACCTTGATAAACTAGAAGAAAAATCAGAATTAATTAATGATATTGCTACTGCAACTCAAAACTTCTTAGATAACGGTTTCGAAGTTGTAAATAAAATAGTTACTGAATACAATTTTGAAAGAATAGTATATTTAGGAAGTAATATTTTAAAGGGAATATCTCAAGAGTCATCTTTAAAGATGCTAGAATTAACAGCTGGTAAAACAGTTACAAACTTTGACACTCCTTTAGGCTTTAGACATGGCCCAAAATCAATAATAAATGATTCAACTTTAACAGTTGTATATGTTAGTGATGATGAATATACTTATAAATATGAACTTGATTTAATAAAAGAAATTAGTTCACAAAGAAAAGGAAATAAACTAGTTGTAGTTACTAATAAGCCTAATACTGAATTAGAATCTTTATGTGATTACATATATGCTTATAATATTAATCATAATTTAAATAATGTTGAGTTAGGTTTAGCTTATATCACATTTGCTCAAACTTTATCAGTTCTAAAATCTTTATCAATGGGATTAACACCTGATAATCCTTGTCCATCAGGAGAGGTGAACCGTGTTGTTAAGGGTGTAACACTATATCCTTACACTTGTAAGTAAATTTAATAATTAAAAAAATTATGTTTTTATAGGAGAGTATTGGTATGATTGGATTAATAATTAGTGGTCATGGACATTTTGCATCTGGATTGCATACATCTTTAAATTTAATTGCTGGAGAACCTAGCAATGTAGAATATGTTGATTTTGAAGAAAATGATACAATAGAAACATTAAAAGAAAAATATTATATTGCTTTAAAAAATTTAAACCATTGTGAAGGTATTTTAGCTCTTAGTGACTTAGCTGGAGGTTCTCCATTTAAAACTTTAGTTGAAATAAAGACAGAAATAGAAAAACCTATGGAAGTAGTAGCTGGTGCAAATCTTCCTATGATCTTAGAAATATCTATGAGTAGGGATTTTATAGAAGACTTATATTCTTTAACTGAATCATCTATTGAAGTAGGTAAAAACGGAGTTGTAAAATTCGAATTTATAGCTCATGAAGATATTGAATGTGAGGATGGTATTTAATATGATAAATTGGGAAGTAGTTGTATGGACATGCATTACTATTGCAGTTTTAGCTGGAATAATTGCTCTAATACTAATATTTATATCTGCAAGAAATATAAGAAAAAGAACTTCTGAATTAAAAGATATTCACTTAGACTTAAAGCCTGGAGCGAAAATAATGTTTTGTGGTGGAATTTATGGAAAAATAGTTTCTGTAGGAAAAGAAACAGTTGAAGTTGAAGTTTCTAAAAATGTAGTTATAACTATTTCAAGATATTCAATACAAAATATTCTGTAATGCGGTAACGCACAATGAATAATTCTATATTTTAAATTTCTAATTTGAGCTGTTTTATAACAGCTCAAATTATTTTTTAAATACAGTTTGTGCATACTCACTAGGTCTTATTTCATAATGTTGTGTGAAAGCTCTAGAAAAATAATGTATAGAATTAAATCCCAACATAAAAGCTATTTCACTAATTGTATATTTATTTTCTTTAATTAATTGCTTACTTTTAGCTAACTTTAAATCATTAATATATTTCTTTGGTGAAGTATTTAAGTTATTTTTAAATAAAGTTTGCAAAGAGGATCTAGAAAGTGAAAATTTATTACAAAGCTCTTCTACACTAATTGGAGAACAAATCATATCATCAATATATTTAACAATTCCTTCTAGTATTTCATCTTGGAAATGCTGTTGTACTTCTGTAGGTAATTTACTATCATCTCCTCCTAGATAATCATATTGAAATAATCTAATTATAATTTCATGAAAATTACATAAAATTATATTTTCAGAATATGGTATTGTACTTGATATATTTTTTGCAAATGTTCTTACAGCCTTGTACAATTCTTTTCTACAGTGAAAAACTTTATTACATACTAAACTATCATCGTCACATTCCATATCAAACATAATTGTTAAATATGAACAAGAGGAGTCATTATTTACAGCTTGTGTATGAAATTGATTTTTTCCATAAATAATCAAATCTGATGAATTTAATATATATTTTTGGTCATCAATTGTTGTCTCTAAAGTTCCATTATCAACAAATGTTAACTCATATATATTATGCTTCTCCCCCTTGAATCTATAGTCTGGACTTTTTATTGTATAATAATAAGCTATTATTTCAGGAATGTTTATTGTAGGTAATATTCTATTATAAACATATGGTGGATTTAAAAATTCAAGTTTAAGATTATATATTGATGGTATTATAAGGTTGAATGTAGTTTTATCTGTCATTGAAATAATATTAAAGTACATATTAGGCTTAATTTCTAAATTTCTATGAATTGCAAACAACTTAAAATCCCCATTGCTTGAATCACTTATAAGTATAGATGCCATTCCATCAACTACTTCTATATATGCTGGTTCTAAAAAATTATATAAACTAGATACAACCTTGTCACCAGTTACAATTTGCTTTTTTATTAACTTTCCATTACTCATATCTTTAGCTTCATCATAAATAGTTCCATATCTTTTAAAATTAACACTAGTTGTCTTGTCATACATAAGTAATCACCTCGCTATAAATTTACTTTTTTTCACTTAGCACAAGATTATATAAATATTATTTGAATATTAAAAATTATATATTAATACTATTATAATATAATACTTATTCATATATAATTTTTATTTTATAAACATATTTAAATTAGCCATTTGTAAACGTTACTAAAAAAAATAAAATAAATACTAAAAAGTATAAAGATTCTTATTTGTCATAAGTATATAATAGATTATGGAATTAACAAATTAAAACATTTTTACAATAATTTAAAGGAGGTGATATTATGCCAAACATTTTATTAACGAGAATAGACAATAGATTAATTCATGGACAAGTTGCTACTCAATGGTGTGGCTCTATTGGTGCCAATTTAATTTTAGTTGCAAATGATACCGTCGCTAATGATAAACTTAGACAAGGCTTAATGGATATGGCTGCACCATCTTATGCTTCAACTCGTTATTGGACACTAGAAAAAACTATAAATACAATTCATAAAGCTAACGCTAAACAACTTATATTTATAGTTTGTGAAAATCCTTCTGATGTATTAAAGCTTGTTGAAGGTGGAGTTCCGATAAAGAAAGTAAATATCGGAAATATGCATATGGCTGAAGGAAAGAGACAAGTTGCTGGTTCTGTTGCAGTGGATGATAAAGATGTGGAAGCATTCAGAAAATTAAAAGAACTAGGAGTAGAACTTGAAATAAGAAGAGTTCCTACTGAAGGTTCAGAAAATGTCGATAAAATTTTTAAATAATAAAATATTGCAAGGGGGGAATTTACAATGGATTTTAATATTATACAAGTTCTATTGGTTGCAGTATTTGCATTCATCGCAGCCATTGACCAATTCAATTTCTTAGAGTCATTATATCAACCAATCGTATCCGGAGCTGTCGTTGGGGCAATTCTTGGAGATTTACAAACTGGACTTATAGTAGGTGGTACTTATCAATTAATGACAATAGGTAATATGCCTGTAGGGGGAGCTCAACCTCCAAATGCTGTTATCGGAGGAATAATGGCAGTAGTATTTGCCATTTCTTCTAAGTTAGATGCAACAGTTGCTGTTGGACTAGCTGTTCCATTTGCATTAATAGGACAATATTTTGTTACATTCTTATTTACAATAATGTCAGCACTAATGGCTAAAGCTGATAAATATGCTGATGAAGCAAATCCTAGTGGAATTGTTAAACTTAACTATTTAGCAATGGGTGCTTTAGGATTATTATTTGCAATCGTAATTGTTATAGGTTTAATCGGTGGAAGTGCTGCTGGTGAAACATTAAGTAATTTATCTGATAAATACGCTTGGTTCATGAGTGGACTTGGTGCTGCTGGTGGAATGATGCGTTATGTTGGATTTGCAATCTTATTACGTATTATGTTATCAAACGACTTATGGGGAATTTACTTTGCAGGTTTTGCACTTGCAACTATTATAGGAAAAATTCAAGGCTTAAGTGGATCAGCATTATTACTAGTTGCATTCGTAGGAATTGCTATATGTATTTACGACTTCCAAACTAATGTAAAAATGAAATCTGCTACAGCAAATATAGGAATAGGAGGGGATGATGAAGATGGCATCTAATACAACATTATATAATGATTTAACTCCTGCCAATAAACTTGATAAGAAAACCTTAAATAAGATGGTTTGGCGTTCATTATTCTTACAAGCTTCATTTAACTATGAAAGAATGCAAGCTGCTGGATGGCTATATGGTATTTTACCAGGTCTTGAAAAGATTCATACAAATAAAGAGGATCTTTCAAAATCTATGAAACACAACTTAGAGTTCTTTAATACTCACCCATTCCTAGTAACTTTTGTTATGGGTATTATATTATCATTAGAAGAACAAAAGGCTGATACTAACATGATTAGAGCTGTCCGTGTTGCTGCAATGGGACCTTTAGGTGGAATCGGAGATGCTATATTCTGGTTCACACTAGTTCCAATTACTGCTGGTATTACTGCTAATATGGCTATTAGTGGATCCTTAGCTGGACCAATATTGTTCTTATTGATATTTAATCTTGTTCAATTTGGAATTAGATATTGGTTAATGCATTGGTCTTATAACTTAGGTTCAAAAGCAATTGATATATTAACTAAAAATGCTAAAGAATTTACACGTTCAGCTTCTATTTTAGGTGTATTCATAGTTGGTGCTCTTACTTCTAACTATGGTGCAACAAAATTAGCTATTGAAATACCAAATGGAGAATCTCCAATCATTCTACAAAATATTTTAGATGGAGTTCTTCCTCAAATGCTTCCATTAGCATTCACATTAGGATTATTCTTCTTAATTAAGAAGAAAAAATGGTCTCCAGTTGCTTGTATAGGTTTATTACTAGTAATTGGTATAGTTGGTGCTTTAATTGGTCATTTATTTAGATTCAAAATGTGGGCATAAAATAATACTTTAAAAGAAAAATGATTTAAATGTGGCTGTGCACTAAAAATTAGTGCACAGCTCCTTTTTTCTAAAAAAATAAATCACAGACTCTATGGTTTTAAGATTTATGGTAAAATATTTTTATGATAAAAATAAATATTCTACAGAGATAATAAAATTATAGAGTATTATCTTATAATTGAATAAAAAAGAAGAAACGTAAGTTACAGCGTAAGGTATCAAAAAATACCTAATAAATAAGAGAGGAGCATGTTATTGCAAAACAAGTAACATTAAAGTTGAATTTACAACTTTTTATAAGTTTTGTGTAACAGTTTTTTATATGAGAAAAAAAGATATACTTGAATTAAAAAAAAGACTAAAAAAAGATCATTGTACTTTTACTAAAATGTGTGGCTGCTATGTTAATGGAGAAAAGCATATTATTTTAAAGTTTAGAGAAACTTTTTTAAACTTAGATGAAGATGAATATTTTAAATACTTAGAAATAGCTAAAAAAGTCCTATCTGGAACTATCGGAAATAATTTATTAGAATTAAACTTTCCAATTAATGATGACCTTATAAACGAAAAGCAAATTTCTCTTATGCAACTTAAAAATAGCCAACTAAAGGATGATACCCTTCTTGATAACTTTTATGATTCAATTATAGATAACTATGATTACACTGGTAACCTTTTAATACTTATCTTTCATGATGCCTACGATGTTATTACTAAAACTAAGGATAATGCAAAGCTAGACGAATCTGAAGAGGTATATGAATATGTCTTATGTGCAATATGCCCTGTTTCTCTTTCAGAACCAGGACTTAGATATTTTGAAGAAGAAAATAAAATCAAAGCTCGTATTAGAGATTGGATAGTTGAAGCTCCAACTAACGGATTTGTATTCCCAGCCTTTATTAATCGTAGTTCAGACGTTAATTCTATTATGTATTACACAAAAAATGCAAAAGACACCCATCCTGAATTAATGGAAAACACCTTAGGTTGCTATTCAAAACAAACTGCTACTATACAAAAGGAAACCTTCCAATCAATTATTAAAGATTCCTTTGGAGCTGATGAAAAGAAAGCTGAAAAAATCTTTATGGAAGTACAAGAAAATCTAAATAATATGATTGATGAATACAAGGCTATTTATGATGATGTAGATTCTGAACCTATAACCTTAAAAAAGGATGATATACAAAGCATCTTAATAGAAAGTGGAATTCCTGAAGAAGTTACTATGCAGATTGAGAAATCCTATGAAGAAGTTTTTGGAGATGATCTTCCATTAGCCGAAAATTTAATTGATTCAAAAGTTCTTAAGGCAAATGAACAAATAAAAAGAGAAAAGCACCTTCAAAAACAAGTGGAAATACTTCAAAATAGGCTTGAAGAGGTAAAGCAAGAAGCTGCTATAGATAATGAAATTTCTATGACTAATGATAGTAACTTAGAGGATGATAATGATACTATTACTTTAGAAACTTCTTCCGAAGTTGATATAAAAGAAGAATTAGATGATACAAACATAAAAGAGGATACTGATACCCTTAACTATGATGTTATACTTCAAGTAAAGCCCGAAAAAATACCTCAAATCAAATCACAAATCATTGATGGACAAAAGTGCATAGTTATTCCTATTAACGAAAATGAGCAAACTACTGTTAATGGATTAGATGACTTAATTTGATGTACCACTTCCACTTTGGTATAATATTCTAAAAAGTATAGGAGGGTTTAAAATGTTTGAAGGAAATAAGTATGAAGAAGATATAAAAGCATTTAAAAAAGTACTTTCTACACAAGCAGATGAATTATTGACCAATGAAGATAAAACTGTAGTTTATATTGGAAGAGCAACTTGTCCATTTTGTCGTAAATTTGCAAGTAAATTAAGTAGCTTAGCAAATAAAGTTGACACAACTATTTATTATGTTAATAGTGAGGATTACTTAGATGATGGTATTAGTGCATTTAGAAAAAAATATAATATTGTAACTGTGCCAGGTTTCATAGTTCATAAAAATGGAGAAGTTGAAGTTCGTTGTGATTCTTCAACTCCAGAAAATGAAATATTAGATATGCTTAAATAAAAACTAAAGGAATAAATTCCTCCGTAAGTCGGAATTTACAAACTTAAAAGACTATCATTGTAGGATTATAAATCTCATAATGATAGTCCTTTTATTTAATTTACCCTGTAGAAATTTACTCTTTAAGAATAATATTTTTAAGTATTACAGCTCTTATAGCTTCATATTTAATGTAGTCTGGTAAGCTCTTTTTAATAACTTGAATTTTATCTATTCCATTCTTATTAATTGCCTCTAAAATCATATCTTCGTCTTTTTTATCATAATACTTATCATAATCTATCTCTATGCTATAATCTCCAGTGGATTTTATATAATCAGTTATATATCCAAGAATAGTTGAAATTGATATTTCCATATCCTCTGATATAAATTCTATATCTTCTCCCATATTAAGCCTATCTAAAACTATCTCTGAAGCCCCTCTAGTTTCACCATCTATAATAAGTTTTTTCCTCTTCTTTTCTTTCCATATTGAAGTAATGCCTTTTTCAACTATATATCTGTTTACTTCTTCCACAATTGGCTGGCCATAAGCCTCAATCTTTTTTGGTCCAATACCACCAATATCTTTAAGATTTTCTAAGGTGTCAGGATAACGTCCACTTATTTCTTTTAAGGTATTTTTACTTAAAATCATTTGCACAGGAATATTTAATTTCTTTGCAAAGTCACTTCTTATCTTAATAAGTCTTTCTAAAAGTTCTTTATCACTATTAACTTCAAAATAATCATCTTCTATTTCTTCAAGTTGATTTTTATCTACTGCCATTTCCTTTTCAATGTTATTTTCTATAACATATAATTTGATAACTTCTATAAATCTTTCACCATATCTTTCATATTTTATTTCTCCAACTCCTGATATTTCAAGAATTTCTTCTTTAGTAATAGGATACTTAATACTCATTTCTCTTAATGTTCCATCACCAAATATCATATATGGAGCTTTTCTTTCTTCTTGCGCTATCTCTTGTCTTAATAACCTTAACTTCTCAAATAAATCATTAATTTCAATTCTATTGCTTTCAATATTAACTTCTTTAAGTAAAACCTTCACTTCATCTTTTATAACCTTAAAGGATATATTATTTAAAGCTACAGTTGAATATTCCTCATTAACTTCTAAATATCCATGGGCAATTAATATATTTATAAATTCCTTTAAGCCATCACTAGAATATTCCTTCATTATTCCATAGGTACTAAGTTCATCAAAGCCTAAACTTAAAAGCTTCTTATTTTTAGACCCCCTAAGAACATCTACTATCATTCCGACTCCGAAGCTTCTTTTCATTTTATAAATACAAGAAATAACCTTTTGAGCTTCTATAGTTCTATCCTTAACTTCGCCTTTATTTAAGCAATTACTGCAATTACCACATTCTCCTTCATAAGAATCACCAAAGTAATTTAATATATACTTTCTATAACAACTATTTATATAAACTAAGCTTGTCATTTGCTGAAGCTTTTTATATTGATTATTTTTTCTTAGTGGATCTTCAGTGCTAACTTCAATTAGGTACTTTTGAGTAATAACATCTGCTGGTGAAAAAAGCATTGTACATTCACTTTCTTCTCCATCTCTTCCTGCTCTTCCTATCTCTTGATAATAGCCTTCAATATTTTTAGGCATATTATAGTGAAGAACATATCTTATATTAGGTTTATCAATTCCCATACCAAATGCATTAGTTGCAACAATTACATTAGTTTCATCATTTATAAATTCTTCTTGGCACTTAATTCTTTCATCATTTGAAAGACCTGCATGATACCTTCCTACATTAATATTATTTTTCTTTAGTAATTCATAAAGGCTATCAACTTCTCTTCTAGTAGCTGCATATATTATTCCCGAATTCTTAGAATTATTTTTTATATAATTAAGTAAAAACTTCTTTTTTTCTATTCCTTTAATAACATTTATCCTTAAATTTTCTCTATCAAAACCAGTAACAAATATCTTTGGATTATTAAGTCTTAATAAATTTACAATATCATTTCTAACTTCTTGTGATGCTGTTGCTGTAAAAGCTGTTATAATCGGCCTCTCTATAAGCTTATCAATAAATGTTGATATTCCCTTATAACTTATTCTGAAGTCATGTCCCCATTGAGATACACAGTGTGCTTCATCTATGGCAACTTGAGCAATTTTCACTTGTGTTATTGCTGTAATAAATTCATTTGAATGAAGTCTTTCTGGTGCAACATAAATTATCTTATACTTTTTATTTTCAATTCCATTCATTACTTCATTAAATTCATAAGTAGATAAAGAACTATTTAAAAATGCAGAATCTATTCCCATAGAGTTTAAGGTGTCTACTTGATCCTTCATAAGAGATATAAGTGGTGAAATAACTATTGTTATTCCATCTAATATTAAAGCAGGAATTTGATAGCAAAGAGACTTACCCCCTCCAGTTGGCATAATTGCAAGAACATCTTTACCTCTTAGTATTTCATCTATTATTTTTTCTTGCCCTCGTCTAAAACTCTTATATCCAAAGTATTTCTCTAAAACTTCTAATTTATCAATCAATTATATGTTCTCCTTCTTAATATCTATGAAATTTATTTATCTTAATTATAGCACTATATATCTAAGTCTATTCACTCTTTATAACTTATCTTTTTCTTTTTTACTTTGTGAAATAAAAAAAGCTGCCTAAGCAGCTCTCTCAATGTTTTATTATTTATTTGTGTAAGTATTCTTTAAATTCTTACCACTTTCCGTTAGCTATATGTCCTGCAATTTCAGCTTTACATCTTTGCTTTATTGTCCAAGCTTCATTTTTTGCCTTTTCAAATCCATTTACACACTTTGGATCAAGGTTTATTTCTATACCTTCTTGTGCAAGTTTAGCAATTTTATCTGCTAGTACAATTAATTCAGCATGAATGCTGTTAGTTCTATCTGAAGCATAAATCTTATCAGCTTCTTCTTTGCTAAGTTCAACAAATTTTTCTTTTCCTAAACCACATTTTGGGCAAACTTCTGGTGCTTCAAGACCTTCGTGCACATATCCACATATATTACATCTAAATAAATTTTTCATAATTAACTCTCCCTATACCTGTATTCTTTTCATTTAATATACTCTTATAATATCCCAATAAATATTACTTGTCAACTAATAATAATTATTATTTATTTAAGATTAAAATAAATGCCCTATAATGTAGGACTTTATATTGTTTCCTACCTTATAGGGCAAATTCTAAATATCTTATTATAATAGAATTTTTATTTATTATTTACATTGTTTTCTTCTTCTTTTCTTCTTTTTAATAAAAGAAGTAGTAATATTAATAATAATATTAAGAATAACCAACTAAATGGATTCTTTACAATACGTTTTGACATTGCTAAGAATCTATTCCCTTTACTTGTATCACGCATTGAATAATTAGCTGAATTTTCTTCAACAATGTTATTATTATTTGATGCATTGTCATTTGAGTCAATTATATTTGATGTATTGCTGTTTGATACAATAGCATTTGATATATTATTATTTGATGTATTGCCATTTGATATACTATCATTTGACCCATTGTTATTTGATGTATTGCCGTTTGATATATCGATATTCGAGTTATTATCTCCATCTAGGTTGTTATCTTCACCTAGATTGTTATCTCCATTTGAATTATTATCCTCATTAGGTTTGTCAATATCGATATCTGGCTCAGATATTATTGGTCCTTCGACTTTTAGTACTATTACATTACGAGTAAATGTTATAACATTTCCATCTCTATCTGTTACTGTATATTTTATAACATATGTGCCTGGGACAAAATTGTTAAAATCTCCTGAATCAATCTTAATATCTAATTGTTCCATAGTATCTCTATCATCTGTAATAGTAATTCCTTGCATAAAGTCAACTATATCACCTTCGTTAATTTGGATATCAGTTACATTTGAAACAACTGGTGCATCTCCTTTTGGATTGATAGCATTCTTTAATTTTTCAAGTGTCTCTTTAATTAATGTAAGAGTTTTATTTGTTTCACTTTGATTTAAAGCACCTGTACTAATTAAGTTATTAGTTTTATCTAAAAGCTCTTTTAATTCATTTGCAATCTCTTCAGAATACTGTCCACCTATAATTCCTATTAAACTATTGTTAAGGATATCTTGATAGAAGCTATCTGCTTCAGCTATAGCCTCTTTAAGATACGTATAATCAACCTCAGGTGGTGTTAATGGGATAATTCTGTCTTTGTATGTGTTAAATCCATCATTAACTTTAGAAAGTATAAGCTGTTCACTTACTTCAGGTATTCCTAAGTTGCCTTTAGTATTATAATTTACAGGTTTAAAACTTTCCATATAAGTATTTCCATAAGCTAAGAACTCATTGTTTTTATATGCTGTTTGTGCTCTACCACTTATAGTAATTTGATCTCTCTCATCACTTAAAAATGAATTATTATACATTATAAAGTTTTGAACATCACCATAAGCATCTTTCCATACGTCCTTTGTAACAGTTCCGTCACTATTCTTTACATTAAACTCAAGAGTATCTCCATCTCTAAAACTTTGGTAATATAATATTCCTGTTCCTTCTCCACCAAAATTAGTTTTTGTATGGAATAAGTTATTATATATTACTGTGTTATGAAGTAAAGTATCATCTCTCGATAAATCACCATATATATATGTTAATAATGGAACATCATCAAAATAATTAGAACCTACGTAAACATTATTTCCGTTTCTTATTTTAACTCCACCAGCAGCTCCATTTTCCATTCCCTTAAAATAGTTTCCAACTATATTTAAAGTATCATAGCTCTTAGAATAAATTATATGGTCTCTTCTTTGTCCTTCTTTTGGAACGTTTATACCAGATACTAATACATCTGTTGGGAAATCACTAAGTATATTTCTTGTTTTTACCATATCAAAATAATTGTTAGATATAAGAACATTAGTGTCATATCTTTCATTATTTATAGCTGTAAAGAAATTACCTTGATGTCCTTCAACTAAATTTGAGCTTTTTATAATTGCTAATCTACTTATTACTTCTGGTGGTAGCATTTTAGCTGCAGCATCAGCACCATCTAAATCTCCAAAGAAATTGTTATTTATATTAGTGTTTTTAGTTCTATATGTTGCTACACCTCTACCTGGATAATTAGTTCCTCTTAAGAAAATATTATTTTCTATTTTATACTTATTATTTTTAACCATAATATATGGTTCCATTGTAGCTTTTGATATACTTCCGTCTGCTCTCTTTTCTCTAGTATAGTTACCATTCATAAAGGTATTATTTTTTATAATAATTCCTTTTTTATATGGACCATTTATTTCAAGTCCCACATTATTAAATACTATATTTTCTATTTCAACATAGTTCACTGCACCACTATACTCAGCATACATTAATTTCAGCATCTTTTCAGTATTAGAGGTACCATCAAAAATAGAAAGTCCTTTTTTATCTCCACTTATCTTAAAGTTAGATAAAGCAGGTAATTGTATTTTAGATAAATCTATATCCCTTGTTATTTTATATGTTCCTTGAGGGAAATATAATTCTCTACCATTTGATGCAGCATACTTAATTAACTTTTCTATCTTTTCAGTTTCATCAGCAACTCCATCCCCAACCAGTTGGATGTGATTACCATTCTCATCTAAAACCTCAGTATTTTTTGTGACATCTATGACTTGTTTAATCATCATATAGTCAATATCTTGTTCTTCGTATTTCTTATTTCTTTCTTCACCTTGTATATTAAAGTAATTTAAATAATACTCACTTAAAACCTTATATTCTTTATCATTTTCATATTTATCATAAGTATTACTTGGATAAACAAATTGATTTTTTTGAATATATCCATCTGTCATCTCTAAGTTCTTTACATTAACATTTATATTTGGTTCTTTCTGTGTTATAGTACCAACAACTTCAACATATGAATCTGAATAACCGGATCCTAAAAGAGTTCTAGATCTTGTTATAGCAATTCCGCCTTCTGAATTATTCATAGTTGTAACATTTTGTAATTTTACAGAACTACCATTAACAAAAATTCCTGTTCTAGATGAATTTTCTACCTTTACAGTATCTAATAAAGCATTCTTAGAATTATATATATTAATTGAATGGCCCTTAGAATTCTTTACATTAACATTTATTAATCTAATATCCTTACCTTTTAAAGTAATACTTCCAAGATTATTTAAATCAATAGTTCTTCCATTACCATTTATTACAACACTTGAAGCCAGTTCAAATTCTATAGCATCCTTGCCTTGCTCTAAATCAATTTTTTCAACCTTAATATCACTATTAAGAGTAAGAACATTACCACTATTTTTTATATTATTCTTTAGGTCAGTAACTGAATTTATAGTTATATTTTTTTGAGAATAATAATCTATTTTTTCATCCTTACCTTCTGAATACTTATTACCTGGTAAATATACATTACTAGAGTCATTAATAGTACTTGGGTTTTCTCCTGATGCTATTATATTTTGCATATGTACAGAATCGTTATTGTGAATATTAACAGTTAATATATCTACAGTTGATTCTTTTCTTACTTGGATTCCTCTGTATAAATGATTTTTAGTTTCTATATTACTTAATTTTACTATAGAATTATATATATCTAATCCAACTGTACTTCTTTCCTCTTTAGGTACTGATGCATCTTTACCTATAAGGTGGATATTATTTAGCTCTACATTATCACAAGTATATACTGTAAGGCCTGTACCTTTATAATCCTTTATTGTAACATCATCTATTTTAACATTACTTGCTGCTTTTACAGTTAAACTAAATTTATTGCCTAAGCTTATTTCATTACTATTACCTTTTATAATAATATTTTTTTGATTTATTTCTATATTTCCATCTAATGTTATATTATTAGTAAGGGTAATTATGGAATTAGGTATTTTTATTGCTGCTTTAAATTCATCTAAATTATTTGCTGTTGCAATTGTCTTTACCTTATATATAGTACTTCTAGTAGTGACATTTGTATTATTATTTGTACTTTCCTTCTTACTCCATTCAGTATATGTGTTATTATCATCAATAATATCGTTACCAGCTGCACCATCTACAACTTGACTTTCAAGATCTGAAACATCATTAATATGAATATTTCCACCTTTTAGTGTAATTCCTGATTGATTTCTTAATCTTATACCACTATACCTATGGTTTTCACTTTTAATTTTTTCTAAGGTTGCTGTTGATTTATGTAAGTCTATACCTACCTTACTCTTATCATCAGCTACGCTAGTTGTATTTCCTATAAGTTTAATATCTGACATAGAAACATTATTAGCTTCATAAAGCAAAATTCCACTAGTAATATAGTTTTTTATAGATATATTATTTATTGATACATTATTTCCTCTTTTTATAACAAACTTATTCTCAAGTTTTGTTTTATTTTCGTTTATATCTATTTCAAATCCATTACCATTAATAACGACATTGCTACCTGTCATTTCTATTTTTTCATCTAATGTAATATTACCACTGATTTCAATTGTTATATCTGAGGTATCCTTATATTGCTTTAAATCATTAAAATTATTAACGTTAACTGTTTGTGTAGTAACTATATTATTAGTCATACTTTGTGTTACATCCATATTAGTTAAAGTACTATCATTTGGCATAGCCTCTGCTATATTAGTTGATAGCATAGTAAATAATAATGTGCTTGCAATTAGTTTCTTCAACCGTATGTCCCCCTAAATAGCATTAATTATTTATATTAATAAAAATTATTTACTGATTTTTTATTCTTTATATAACATTATGAAATAAACCTCCTCGCTAATATATTTAAATAATCAGTAAATATTTTATTGTATCAAATAATAGATATTCATTCTATCATATTTTTTTTTGAAAATATATATTTTTTAACATTATATACATAAATTTTATATTATTTTCTTATGTTTTTTATATTTTTTTATTCCAAGTATTAATATAAAAGAAAAAAGTTCTAAACTCATTAAAGATTAGAACTTTATTTGAAAATTAACCTTATATATTTTTAATCTTGTTCATAACTTAGTATTCTACCTGTATTGGCATCTATTTCATAATTATATTCCCTATTGTTATAATAGAATTCAATATCATATTTTTTTACTCCATCATCAAAATCAAATTCACTTTTCACAAAGGAAACCTGACTACTTGTTAAGTTTGCATGTTTTAAAGCTATTTCTTTTGCTTCTTCAACTGTTATTGAAGTTTCATATGGATTTAATTGTTGATTTCCATCTATATTATTTGATTGTTGGTTATTAACTATATTATTAGAATCTTCTTTAGTAGGTATATTATAATTTTCTACATCATAATCATATTCTATTATTTCACCATTAGCTGCATTTATTTCATAATCATATTCTTTATTTTCATAATAGAATTCTATATCATATTTCTCTACTCCATTATCAATATCAGTTTCTGTTCTTATAAATGAGACTTTATCACTTGTTAAATTTGCATGTTTTAAAGCTATTTCTTTTGCTTGCTCAATTGTTACTTTTTTATTAGTTTCATTTCCATTATTTAATGTTTTTGAATTTTTGCACCCTACTAGGCTCATACTAACACTTATTATAATTGTTGCTAATACTACTTTTTTCATTTTATCCTCCTGTATATAATATTTATATTCTTATAAAAATTTAAAAATATACTCTTATCATTGTGTATTTATCTAATTCGCTTTCTATATGAATTTTAGCATTATAATTATTTGCTATTCTATTTGCAATAGATAACCCAATTCCAAAAGAATTATTATTTATTCTAGACTTATCAACTTTATAAAATCTTTTCATAACCTTTCTTATTTCATCCTTAGGTATTCCCATTCCATTATCTTTAACTTCTAATTTAAAATTATCCTTTGTTTTTCTTAAACTTATGTGAATTTCTATATTTTCTTTATCATTATACTTAATTGAATTATCAATAAATATAATTAACAATTGCTTCAAATCATTTGGATCAATTTTTATTTTCATATTTTCTTCAATGTTAATAGTATATTTTACATTTGAATTTAAAACTTTATATTGCTCTATCACTTCCTGTACTATTATTTTAGGGTTTATTTCTTCTAATTCACTTAAATTTATTTCTGTTTTTTCTGCTTTAGATAGTAATAACATATCATTTACTATTTTCTTTAATCTTTCAACTTCATTTAAGCATATATCTAATGATTTCTCTAAACGCTCTTTGTCGTTCTTTCCCCATCTTTTAAGCATGCTTAAGTGTCCATGAAGAGCTGTTAATGGTGTTTTCAACTCATGTGAAGCATCAGATACAAATCTGCTTTGTTCATCGAATGCCTCTTCTAATTCATCCATCATTGAATTAAAAACAACTTTTACTTCATCTATTTCATCATTTAATTCAGAAATTTCTGCTCTTTTATTAACTCCTTCTTCTTTTATTTCATTCATAGTTGCTGTCAAACCTTTAAGTCTTTTTATAAAATTCCTTGAAACATACATAGCTCCAACTACACTTAAAATTATTCCTAAAACTAATATAAATACTAAAATAGGAAAATAACTTTCTATAAAATCATCAAACAAGTCACTCTCTTGAATTATTTGTAAATTATACTTATTCCCATTTATATTTAATGGTCCACTCAATATTCTATATGTATCGAAATTAATAAACCTAACCTTTACCTCTACTTCTACAATATTAGTTTCTTTAGTATACTCTATTTTATTCCATACTTCAGTTTTATCTTCATAATATAATTTATTCTCTGAATAAATCCTAACATGTTCATCATTTTCACCTTCAATTAGAGCTTTTAAATATTCATTAAATCCTGTTTCTGAAATTTCTATATTTATATTTTTTGAAAGACTAACTATTTCATTATACTTATCTATTAAATATTCATTTTCATATTCACTGCTAAAGGACCAAAAAGTAACTAATTGTATAATAGTATATATAGCTAATATTGAAATTATTATTAAAAGGGATCCCCTTGTTAACTCTAAAAATATTGGTAGCTTTCTTTTCTTCATATATTATGTCCTCATAATATAACCAACTGATCTTACAGTCTGAATATATTCTTCTTTATTCATTGGATTAAGCTTTGTTCTTAAGTATCTAATATAAACATCTGTAACATTAGTTTCTGGCTCAAAATCATAGCCCCATATTTTTTGTAATATTTCATCTCTTGTAACTACTTTATCCTTATTATCCATGAGAAGCATTAAAAGCTCATACTCTTTATTAGTTAAACTTATTTCTTCATTATTTTTCTTAACCGTTCTAGAATTTCTATCAATTAAAATGTCCTTAAATTTAACTAGATAACTATTAAAATTATCTTGTCTTCTCATAACAACTTCAATGCGAGCAAGTAATTCTTCTATTGCAAAAGGCTTTGCAATATAATCATCTGCTCCAATCTGAAGGCCATTAACTTTATCCATTACGCTATCCTTTGCACTAAGCATTATTACAGGGGTACTTTTTTCTTTTTTTAATCTTCTACATATTTCAAACCCATTCATTGATGGAAGCATAATATCTAAAATTATCAAATCATAATTGACTCTTAAGGCTTCTTGTAATCCATCTCTACCATCACTTTTAACACAGACATTATAACCCTCATATTCTAATTCTAATTTTATAAAGTCAGAAATATTAACTTCATCTTCAACTATTAATATACTCTTCACTATAAAAACCCCCTTTGTTTAAACTCCCAATATAATTTATTATAAAACTTTTTTCTTAATAATATCTTTTTATATCTTTAGTCATTATAATAATCTGAATCTGTAATAACTCCTAAATTTGAATCAACATTAACTTCTCTAAGCATATTATTTGTATCTTTTATTTTTATCTCATATTCAAAAGTACAATATTCTAGATCTAAATCTTTTCTAATTCTAACCACTTCTCCTGGGACTAATTTAAGTGCTATTTCTTTAGCTTGTTCTTCAGTATAATTAATATTTCCTTTTGCTATATTATATATCCCTACTAAACCTGCTATTCCTAATCCAATTATACTAACTCCAAATATTGAAACACCTTTAATTATCCTTTTCTTATTTTTCTTTAAGCCTTCAACTACTTTTTCTATATTCCTATTCATTTTATTATTCCTCCAAACCCAAATTTAACTTAAATTTTTTATAGCTCTTTTATAATTAAATTATATAAAATAAATTTTTATTTATCATGAAATAAAAATGAGAGTTAGATTAAAAATTTTTAATCTAACTCTCATTTTGTCTAATATTTTTCATACCTTATTTGTTATTGTTATAACTTACTATATAATTCATATACATTTCAGATATTTAGTTATTATCTGAATCATCATCTTCTTTTTTTCTTTTTAATAATAGTAGTAATACTAGTATTAATAGTAATGGTAATAAGAATAACCAACTAAAGGACATCTTTCTACGGCTTGTAAATACCCTTGAAACTCCATTTTCATCCTTTGTTTCACTAATTGAATTGTCATTCAAGCTTTCTTTATCACTGTTATTGTTATTTGATATATCATTCTTTGATGTATCAACATTTAGTGTAGTGCTGTTTGATGCAATACTGCTTGAGGTATTACCTTTTGATTCATTACCATTTACTGTAGTAACATTGGATATAATACCGCTTGATACATTATTGCTTGAGGTATTACCACTTGATACATTTCCATTTGATGCATTGCCATTTGGTGTAGTACCATTTGTTATATCATCACTTGACTCATTATCATTTGTCGTATCGTCTTCTTTAGGTGGTATTGCCCCATCTTCTTCAGGTGGTACTACTGTATCTTCTTCAGGTGGTATTACTCCATTTTCTTCAGGCGGTATTACTTCATCTTCTTCAGGTGGTATTACTTCATCTTCTCCTAATACTTCTATACTACGCGTAAATGTTATTACATTTCCGTCACTATCCGTTACTGTATATTTTATAGTATATGTACCAGGATTTAAATTATTAAAATCACCCAAATCAATCTTAATGTCTAATTGCTCTTTAGTATCTTTATTATCTATAATATAAATTCCTTGCATAAAATCAACTGTATCGCCTTTGTTAATTTGAAGATCTGTTACTTTTAAAAGAACTGGTTCCTCTCCCATTGGATTAACAGAATCTTTTAATTTATTAAGGGCTTCTGTAATTGATGTAAGATTTTTATTTGCTTCTGCTTGAGTTAAAGTACCTAAATTAATAAGATTATTCGCTTCATCTAGTTTATCTTTAAATTCATTTGCAGCTTCTTCAGAATACTGTCCACCTAAATTTCCAATTAAATTATTATCAATGATATCTTGATAGAATTTATCAGCTTCCCCCAAAGCTTCTTCAAGGTAACTTTGGTCAACCTTAGCTGGTGTTAATGGAATTTTTATGTCCTTGTATGTATTATATCCAGCATTAACTTTAGAAAGTATAAGACCTTCACTTGCTTCAGGTAGTTCATAGTTACCTTTATTATTATAATTTACAGGTGTCGATAATTCCATATATGTATTTCCATATGCTCAAAACTCATTATTTCCATATGCTGTATTTGCTCTACCACTTATTGTAATTCTATCTCTCTCATCACTTAAAAATGAATTTTTATAAATTATAAAGTTTTTAACATCACCATAAGCATCTTTCCATACATCCTTTGTAACAGTTCCGTCACTATTCTTTACATCAAACTCAAGGGTTTCTCCATCTTTAAAGCTTTGGTAATATAATATTCCTGTTCCTTCTCCACCAAAATTAGTTTTTGCATGGAATAAATTATTATGTATTACTGTATCATAAAGTAAAGTGTCATTTCTAGACAAATCACCATATATATATGTTAATAATGGAACATCATCAAAATAATTAGAACCTACATAAGCATTATTCCCATTTCTTATCTTGACCCCACCAGCAGCTCCATTTTCCATTCCTTTAAAATAGTTACCAACTATATTTAAATTTTCATAACACTTAGAATAGATTATATGGTCTCTTCTTTGTTCTTCTTTTTCAACATTTATACCAGATACTAGTACATCAGTTGGAAAATCACTAAGTATATTTCTCGTTTTTACCATATCAAAATAATTGTTAGATATAAGAATGTTAGTATCATATCTTTCATTATTTATAGCTGTGAAGAAATTACCTTGATGTCCTTCAACTAAATTTGAGTTTTTTATAATTGCTAATCTACTTATCACTTCTGTTGGTAACATTCTAGCTGCATCATCAATGCTATCTAAATCTCCAAAGAAGTTGTTACTTATATTTGTATTTTCACTTCTATATGTGGCTATACCTCTACCTGGATAATTAGTTCCTCTTAAGAAAATATTGTTTTCTACTGTATATTTAGTATTTTTAGCTACTATATATGGTTCCATTGTAGCCTTTGATATACTTCCATCTGAATTTTTTTCTCTTGTATAGTTACCATTCATAAAGATATTATTTTTTATAATAACTTCTTTTTTAGTTCTCTGGGTTATCTCAATCCCCATATTATTAAATACTATATTTTCTATTTGAACACAGTCTATTTCACCACTATATCCACTATGAATTAATCTTAGCATCTTTTCAGTATTAAAAGTACCATCAAAAATAGAAAGTCCATCCTTATCTCCACTTATCTTAAAACTAGATGAATTAGGTAGTCTTACTTTAGATAAATCAATATCCCTTGTTATTTTATAAATTCCTTCTGGGAAATATAATTCTCTACCTTGTGATATAGCATACTCAATTAGCTTTTCTATTTTATCAGTTTCATCAGTAACTCCATCTCCAAGTAGTCTAATAGTATCTCCATTTTCATCTAAAACCTCAGTATTATTTGTAACATCTATTACCTGATTAGTACTCATATAAATTATCTCATTATTATCTATTATTTTTATTTTTTCATCTAATGTAGTATTAGATAAAGTAATATCATTTGATATAGCATGTACTATATTAGATGATAACATTATAAATAATAATGTACTTGAAACTATTTTTTTCACTTGTAATCCTCCCCGAATAGTATTAACTGTTTTTATATTAATAAAATATATTTACTAATTTTTGATATTAAACTTATAAAATAAATCTAATTTTAGGTAATATGTGAATTTTAGTAAATTTTTAAATATATTTAACAATCGTGTTTAATTTTATCATAATATCTTTTTTAAAAAAACTATTTTTCTGCTATTTTTATACATTTTTTATCTTTTTGCTTTTTTTCTTAGTAATAAATATCAAAATTATTTCTGCTTTTTTGCCTTTGCTATCCCTCCAAATACTAATTACTTCTAATTTAGTTGTATAGACTCAGTTTATTTGAATGCTTGACTTGATTATAAACATATATTAAAATTTAGAATATTTACAGTATATTTTTGGTATTATTTAAGTAATATTTTAGTATATTTATCACAAAATATTAATTTTGACTCTTTTTAAATTATTAACAAAAATATATGCTACTAAAATAAAAAGTAAGGAGTGAAAATAAAAATGAAAATAATGAAAAAGCTATTTTTTCAAATAACTTGTATAGCTATTCTACTTTCATTTATGCTATCAACAGTATTTGCAAATACAACATCTCTTGAAATAATATCTCATGATGGCATTTATTATATTGAAGACCCTGAATTTCCAATGAATGATCTAGTTGTTTATTGTATGAATAATCTTCTAAACTGGCCCCATAAAGTAGGAAGTGTAGATCCCCCTAATTACCAATATGGTTATCTTGATTCCAAAGATATTGAAAATTATGATGAAATGATTCAAAAGCTTAAAAAGATTCTTTTTGCAGGATATCCTCATAATGGGAAAAATCTTTATAAGATTATTGAAGATGAAGAGCTTTATGTTCCTTCCGAAGAGGAGTTTAATGATTTACTAAATCCACTTCCTGAACTTGTAAAAGCATTTCCCGATCTTGGTTATAATGACTTTACTATAGATAACTTTAATCACCATAAAGATCTTTTAAATAATTTTTATGAATATGTTGTTTTTACTATGAAAGATACAGATATTAAAGAAGGATTAACGAAATCATCTATAATGTCTATGCCATTTTTCAAAGCAATGCTTTGTCTACTTAATTTTAGTGAACCAAGAGAAGCTTTTGCTCATTTTTACTCTAATTCATATTATGTTACAGAGCAACAAGCCTTTAACAATACCCAAAGTGCAATTTGGAAGCTTATGAGTGATTATAAAGTACCAGATAATAATATAACAAGTTTATCAAGCTATCCTCTTGGACAGACTCTTGTGAATTATGCTGATTCAACTGAAGTAGTTCTTGAAACAGAACCAGATGAAGTTAAAATTACTGGTGACTTTAATTTTACTAAAGGTAGAGATGGTAGATGGTATAGTGGTGAGATTAAAATTGAAGAACCTGAAAACTACAATGGCATATATGCCTTAGATTTACCTGAAGGAATTTCTGTTCTTAATGTAGATCCATTTAATATTTATGGAGATACAAAACTTACTTTAGTTTCAGATGATATTCCAGATATTAATGATGAATTTATCATATGGAATCGTATAATGTGGGGACCAGAACCTCGTCAATACTCTCCATCAGAAGAAGTTTATTACAATGGTAAAAAGTACCAGAACATGGTTGGACTTAATGTGAATTCAACTTATATGTCTAGTGAATTTACTTATAGAGATGTGGCCACTGGAAAGCTTATAGTCAATAAAATTGTCGACGGTAATATAGATGATACCTTAAGAGATTTTACCTTTACTGTAACTCTTTCTGACAATACAATAAATGGTACCTATGGAGATATGGAATTTAAAAATGGTGTTGCTACTTTTACTCTAAAGCATGCCGAAAGTAAAACTGCAACTGGAATTCCTGTAGGTATTGACTATACAGTAAAAGAAAGTAATAACGATGGATACACTATAGAATCACAAAATGCAAATGGAACCATACTATCAAATAAAGTGGAATCTGTAACATTTACAAATAGGCGTAACCCATCTAAATTAACTGCTGGAAGTTTAATGGTTGAAAAAAAAGTATCAGGTATTGCCTCAGATGTAACAAAACCTTTTACCTTTACTGTAACTCTTTCTGATAAGACAATAAATGGTACATATGGAGATATGGAATTTAAAAATGGTGTTGCTATTTTTAAACTAAGACATGAGGAGAGTAAAACTGCAACTGGAATTCCTACTGGTACTACCTATACAGTAACTGAAAGTGATAATGATGGATATACTGTAGAATCACAAAATGAAAATGGAACTATTAATTCAGATCAAACTTCAGTTGCAACATTTATGAATATAAAGGATTCAAGCGAATTACCTATTCCTCCTACTGGAATTCTTTCAGTAGAAAAGATAGTATTAAATTATACAGGAGATACTAACGAGGATTTCAACTTTACTGTAACTCTCTCTGATAATACACTAAATGGTACTTATGGTGATATGGAATTTAAAAATGGTGTTTCTGAATTCACTATGAAACATGGACAAGTTAAAACAGCAATTGGACTTCCTGCAGGACTTACTTATGACATAACAGAAAGTGATAATGATGAATATATTATTGAATCACAAAATGCAAATGGAACTATTATTGAAAATAAATGGACAACTGCAATATTTTCAAATACTAAGAAATTAGCTACTGGTAACCTTTCAGTGCAAAAGACAGTTTCAGGTAATGCAGCTGATACTAACAAAGCTTTTACTTTTACAGTAACTCTATCTGATAATACTTTAAATGGTACTTTTGGAGAAATGGAATTCAAAAATGGTGTTGTTACTTTCACTTTAAAGCATAATGAAAGTAAAAGCGCTACTGGACTTCCTGTAGGCATTTCTTACATGGTAACAGAAAGTGATAATGAAGGATATACTGTAGAAGCACAAAATGCAAGTGGAAGCATAATTGAAAATGAAACAATATATGCATCCTTTACAAACACAAAAAATTTAGCACAATTAGCTACTGGTAATCTTTCAGTGCAAAAGACAGTTTCAGGTAATGCAGCTGATACTAACAAAGCTTTTACTTTTACAGTAACTCTATCTGATAATACTTTAAATGGTACTTATGGAGAAATGGAATTCAAAAATGGTATTGCTACTTTCACTTTAAAGCATAATGAAAGTAAGACAGCTACTGGACTTCCTGTAGGTATTTCTTACACAGTAACAGAAAGTGATAATGAAGGATATACTGTAGAAGCACAAAATGCAAGTGGAAGCATAATTGAAAATGAAACAATATCTGCATCCTTTACAAATACAAAAGATTCAGAGCAACTTAATAATATTTTACCTCCATCTTTTGAATCTCCAGATAGTGGTGATAATTCTAGTACTTTATTATGGCTTAGTATTCTAATATTATCATCTATAGCAATAATAGTAAGCTTTATTATTGGGAGAAAGAAGATATCCTAAACTTTTATAAAAATTTAGAAGAGACTATTGCAAAATTGGATATAGTAGATAGTTTTGTTTTCACACAAAACTATCTGCTATAATTAAGATTAAGTTTCTTGATCCTCATAAAAAATAAACCTATATAATTTCAATTATCGTTGCCAATAGAATTAAAAAAGCTAACTTCTGTACAATACAGAAATTAGCTTTTAAATTCCTAAATATCTTTTTTAAAATGTCCTTAACATAGGTACCCCATATACAATCTCATCTTTATTAATTAACTTCACTATTCTTTCAAAGCACTTATTATTTAATAGATTTTCTCTAAATTGATTTTTATTTCTTTTTTATACAGCACCAGTTACAACATCTACATATTCACTAGGAAATATATTTGGAATTAATTCGTATATAACTTCTCTTGTTGCTGGAGAATATTAACTATTAACTATACCAATTATTTTTCTAGTTCCATCAGAATTATTAATTATAATTTTATTATATTTTTTAGGTTCTTGTTCTAAAATATTATCAGTCATATTTTCTAATTTTTGTGTATAAATTTTATCATCTACTCCAGTATATTCAAAAAATACTTCTCTATCGTCCTCTAATCCTATATTACTACCTAACCACACTAATTTTTCACCATTTTCTTCAACTATTTGAAAAGATAAGTTTTCATAAATGAAGAAAATATAATTAGGATTATTTTCACTAATATCCCAAACAACATCAAATCTATCTTTATTAACAATTTTATCTAACTCATCATCTACTGATTCAATATTATATGTAGGAAGCTCTCCTAACTCTGGTACACTTTCTACATTAATGCTATTAAGATAATCATAAAGTTCTCTTATATAATCATTTGCTTTTTCTGTTTCTTGCCTTTGCTTAATAAGTTGTTCTTGAAGTGATGAATTATTTTGTTCTGAATTATTGATTTGATTTAATAAATCATCTCTTTCTTCTGTAATTAAATCAATATTTACTTGTAACTGCTCTACAAGTTTTTCGAATTTAGCTAACTCTTTACTAGTTATATCATGGTTATTTACTTGGTTTTGAATTTCACTTAATAGTAATTCCTTCTGAGCAAGTAAAGTTTCTATATTTTCGGATAATTCATCTACTTTACTTAATAATGTTGTCTTTTGGGATTGTAATACAGTGTTGTTTTGTATTAATCCATTCATTTTTGATTGTAATAATTCCTTTACCCCTAAATTATCAAATAGTAATAACGAACTTATTACTATAATAGAACCGGCAGTAACTCCAACATTTTTCAATATCTTACCATATATATATTTTTTCATATAATCATCCTTTCTTTTTATTACGTTCTATGTACTTTAATTACAAGTACAAATATCATAATTAATTCTATTAACTTATATATTCACTCAATACTAGAACAAGAGCTACTTCAACATATTTATTAGATTACATTAATATTAACGTATCTCATATAACTATTTCTAAATGGATTAAAAGTTCGATAAGTACTTTTAATTCATAAGTGATGCTCTTACTAAAAATCTTTATTTAGATGATTCTGACAAATGGCATGCTGATTTAATAAAAACCAAATTAACCTATCAGTTTATTAATTCTATCGATAATAATTCTCATCATATTTAATTAACAAAACCTATTATTTAAAAACCTACCATTAATTAGAATATATTCTTTTAAACAAATTTTCAATATTTTTTATCTAATAATTTAACTATTTTATTACATTTTTGATTCTATATCTAAAATATAAAACTGATAATATTTTAGACATAGAATCAAAAATATTATCAGTTTTATATTTTAATTTTTTTGTATAAACTTTATATTCTAATTTCCAAAACCACACTCCGTTACTTGTGATACGGCTCTCCGTAACTACTACAAATGAGGTTTTTCCATTTTATTCTTGTGTATATATTCTACATAAATATCGTATAATTCTAAAGTATTATTTAGAAATTCCGTAGTGGATGGCTACGGGGGTTTTGAACATTTTATCCCCTTGGACTATTGGTGATACTTCATCATAGTTAGGGGGTGGTATTGGATATGCTAGAATTAATTATAAAGAACTTTGTTGTTATTTATATAATTAGATTAGTTTTAAAACATAATCTTTTTGTTCATTATTTAAAGATTTCAGTAAAATTCATTGGTCTTGATATTGAAATTAAAAGCAAACAAAAAGATGCTCCATCCCGCAAAGATTAGCATCATTTTGTTTATATAACCAATTATATTTCCAATAGCCCTAAAACAAAATAAATGTTCTAAGGATTGCTTAGTGATATCGCACTAAGTTTTTCTTATTTAGCCTTGCATAAGTTCGATTTACTAAATCAAAGATTTAGAATCTTACTTATATTATATCAAATTTTTATAAAAAATAAACATAAATAATTTTTTACATGGGTATCTCTCCCACAAACTAGAATTTGTTTTAACCTAAAAAATCTAACATTACTTTTTAGTCAAACAAAACATTCTATTAGTTTGTTTGAAAAAATATTATTCCATTGCTTAACACATTTATCATATTTACCAGTCATTTTTCCCCCTTGTAACTGCTATATAAATTCTAATTTCCTTTATACTTTAAATATATCACTTAATTTTTTATAACATATTTTGTAAATCAATATTTAATTATGATACTTTATTTTTAAATAAAAAAATAGTCTTAACCAAGTAATTTCAATGCTTAAGACTATAAATACTATTTAAAGGAAACTCCTTCTCACATACGTTCGAATGAGTAAGTTCGCCTTGCCCAATCATAGATTTGGAGGCTCACTTATGGTACGGTTCTCCGTATCGGTATTAAGTGAGGTTTTTTCTAATTAATCTATATCTTCATAAAACATATCTCTATAATAATTTTCTTTTAACTTGGAGCTTAAAACAGCCCATTCGTATTTTCTTCTCCTTAACTCTCTTATGTATTCTTGTGTAAAAATAGATTTATACTCACATATATGCTCTTCTTTATGAAACTCATCTAAAGATTTACTTTTTAATTCAGACATAAGTATAGCTCCAATATCATTAATATTTTCTTCTAACTCATTTTTAATATACTCAACTAATCCCCGTATGTTAAAATATTCCTTATGAATATTATTTATATCTTGCTTTAGATGTTTTCGTAATTCTTCTTTTAAATCATTTAGAAATTCTATTGAATTTATATATTTGTAATTTTCCTCAGTAAAACCACCGTTCTTTTTTACTAAATATATATCTCTATAAGTACATCCTATTCCTTTTATAATACTTCTAGTTAGTGATATAGCATTTTCTAAGTATCCATTTTCTATATATGTATTAATAAAATCATCATATATATTCATAAATTCATCAGTAAGTAGACCAAATTTAAATTTAGATTCTTTTAATTCATTTTCAATTTCTGATTGTAATTCTTCTTTTATTAATATTGTATTTAACATAGATTCTAACTCTTTTAAGTCTATATTATTATCATAATCTTTAACCGAAAGAATTAATTCAATCATATATTTTTTTAATTGTGGCTTACATTCTTCTATATTACTACTGCTTAATGATTCTATAAAATTATATATTTTGTTATAATACATTCTTCAATCTCCTTTTATTTTTTTATAATTAAATATATTGATTACCATAATATTAATTATATCACTTGATTCTATATAGCAATATCCCAATTTAATACACTCATTCCAACATTTCTTAACATAAAAAAGAAGGGGTACCCTTTATTGATACTCCTTCTTCTTTACTTATATAGTCTACTAGACTATAATTTATCTTTAGTTTTATTGAATATATTTCTCTTGCTTCATTTATAGTTATTTCCGCTATTAGCATATGAATCAATTTCTTCTATTTCTCTGTAGTTGCACTTTCTGTTATTACTTTTCCAAAATTCTCTAGTATACTCTTTATAAATTTATACGGCATTTCTTCACTTACATCATCTGAAAGTGTAGCTAGCAATGATTCTTTTTCCTCTTGGATACTTTTGTCTATTTTGTTTAGTTATTCTTTTTTTTCTATATGCTTATACGAATTTATCTTACTTATGATACGTTATTATTTTCAAATAAAAAATAGTATTTAAAGAAAACTCCCGCTTACTTCGTTCCCATGAGTAAGTTCGCCTTGCCAAATCATAGATTCTGAGGCTTAGAGGAAACTCGACT
>NZ_JBNPON010000033.1:0-38036 GCF_050315195.1 Clostridium sp. SGI.024
AAATTAAAGTAGGGAGAAATAATATGAGAGAAAAAATAAAAAGTATTTTTAATGAGGTTTTTGGAAAAAATGGTGATGAAAAATATTTTTTTTCACCCGGAAGAGTTAATTTAATAGGAGAACATACTGATTACAATGGTGGAAATGTGTTTCCTTGTGCACTAAGTTTTGGAACTTATGGTGCAATAAGATTAAGAGAAGATGATAAAGTAAGGATGTATTCTAAAAATTTCGAAGATATTGGAATGGTAGAATTTTCTTTAAATAACCTAAAATACGAAAGCTTACATGACTGGGCTAATTACCCTAAAGGCGTAATTGATGTGATGAAAAAACATGGATATAGTATTAATAGAGGTTTTGATGTAGCTATATATGGCAATATTCCCAACGGTTCAGGATTATCCTCATCTGCATCATTAGAGCTTTTAATTGCAGTTATGATGGATACTTTATTTAATTTTAATATTAATAGAATAGATTTAGTTAAATTTTCTCAAGAAGCTGAAAATAAGTTTGTAGGTGTTAACTGCGGAATTATGGACCAATTTGCTATAGGTATGGGAAAGGAAAATAACGCTATACTATTAGACTGCAATACTTTAAAATATAATTATTGTCCTATAGAACTAAAAAATGAAGTGTTAGTTATAGCAAATACAAATAAAAGAAGAGGGTTAGCAGATTCCAAGTATAATGAACGTAGAAGTGAATGTGAAAAAGCTTTAGAAGAATTAAAAGTAAAACTTAATATTAATTCTTTAGGAGATCTTTCTATTGATGAATTTGAAAAAAACATAGATTTAATAAAGGATAATACTAGAAGAAAAAGGGCAAAACATGCTGTTTATGAAAATCAAAGAACATTAATGGCAAAAAGTGCATTAGAAGCAAATGACTTAGTTACTTTTGGTAAGCTTATGAATGAATCTCATATTTCTTTAAGAGATGATTACGAAGTTACAGGTATTGAATTAGATACTTTGGTAGAACTTGCATGGAATCATAGTGGAGTTTTAGGTGCTAGAATGACTGGTGCTGGATTTGGTGGATGTACAGTTGCATTAGTAAAGAAGGATAGTGTAGATGATTTTATAGAAATAGTTGGACAAGGATATAAAAATAAAATAGGATATGAAGCTAGTTTCTATATTGCTGAAGTAGGAAATGGAACTAGAGAAATTTAGGAGGTATTAATATGATTTTAGTATGTGGTGGTGCAGGTTATATTGGAAGCCATGCAGTTTATCAATTAATAGAAAAAAGAGAAGATGTAGTAGTTGTAGATAATTTAGAAACAGGACATATGGAAGCTGTAAATCCTAAAGCTAAATTTTATAATGTGGATATAAGAAATGAGAAAGAATTAGATAAAGTATTTAAAGAGAATAATATTACAGAAGTAATTCATTTTGCAGCAAATTCTTTAGTTGGAGAAAGTATGACTAATCCATTAAAATATTATAACAATAATGTGCATGGTACAGAAGTTTTATTAAAAGTTATGGTAGCAAATGATGTAAAGAAAATAGTATTTTCATCAACAGCTGCAACTTATGGAGAAGCTACTAAAATGCCAATAGTTGAAACTGATAAAACTGAGCCAACTAATGCATATGGTGAGACTAAGTTGGCTATGGAAAAAATGATGAAATGGGCTGACATAGCACACGGTGTAAAATATGTTTCACTAAGATATTTTAATGTAGCAGGGGCTCATATTAGTGGAAGTATCGGAGAAGATCATAGTCCTGAAACTCACTTAATACCATTAATATTACAAGTTCCTCTTGGAAAAAGAGAATTTATTTCAATTTTCGGTGAAGATTATGACACAGAAGATGGTACTTGTATTAGAGATTATATTCATGTTACTGATTTAGCAAATGCTCATATTTTAGCAATTGATTACTTAAGAAAAGGAAATGAAAGTGATATTTTTAACTTAGGTAATGGAAATGGATTCTCAGTTAAAGAAATGATAGAAGCTGCTAGAAAAGTAACAGGACATGATATACCAGCAAAAATTTGTGAAAGAAGAGCTGGTGATCCAGCTAGACTTATTGCATCTTCTGAAAAAGCTAGAAAAATATTAAAATGGGAGCCTAAATATAATAATGTTGAAGATATAATATCTTCTGCTTGGAAATGGCATAAAAATAATCCTATGGGATTTAATAAGTAGGGGCGTAATATGATGATTTATAGAGAAATAAAAAGATTAATTAATTATGGATTAAAGCATACTTTATTTACAAAAGATGATGAAATATTTATTAGAAATTCATTACTAAGTGTTTTAAATTTAGATGAATATGAAGATGTAGAGGTAGAGGACGAAGAATTAAGTACTCCTACAGATATTTTAGAAAATATTTTGAATTATGCTTTTGAAAATGGTATTTTAGAATCTAATACCCCTATTTATAGAGATTTATTAGATACTAAAATCATGGCAGTTTTAATGCCAAGACCTTCAGAAATAATTAGAAAATTTAATGAAAAGTATAAAAGATCAAAAGAAGAAGCTACAGACTATTTTTATAATATTAGTAAAGCATGTGATTATGTTAGAACAGATAGAATATCTCAAAATTTAGTTTGGAAAAGCAAAACTGATTATGGTGAATTAGATATAACAATTAATTTATCAAAACCAGAGAAGGATCCTAAAGCAATAGCAGCAGCTAAAAATATGCCTCCTTCTAAATATCCTAAATGTCTTTTATGTAAAGAAAATGAAGGATATAGAGGGCGTATAAATCATCCGGCAAGACAAAATCTTAGAATTATTCCACTTACATTAAAGGATGAAAAATGGTATTTACAGTATTCACCATACGCATACTATAATGAACATTGCATAGTTTTTTCAGAAAATCACCTTCCAATGAAGATTACAAATAATACTTTTCATAGATTATTAGAGTTTGTAGAAAAGTTTCCACATTATTTTATAGGTTCAAATGCAGATTTACCTATAGTAGGGGGTTCAATATTAACTCATGATCATTATCAAGGTGGAAATTATGAATTTGCTATGAATAAAGCGTCAAATTATATAGAATTTATATTAAAAAATTATGAACAAGTAGAACTTTCTATTGTAAAATGGCCTTTAAGTGTATTAAGATTAAAAGGTAAAAATAGATTAGAATTAAGTGAATTAGCGTATAAAATATTAAATCATTGGAAAAGTTATAATGATCCTAAAGTTGGAATATATTCATTTAGCAATGATATTCCTCATAATACAATAACACCAATAGCTAGAAGAGAAAAAGAGTATTATGTAATGGACTTGGTTCTAAGGAATAATAGAACAAGTGAAGAATACCCAGATGGAATTTTCCATCCACATAGTGAACTTCATAATATAAAAAAAGAAAATATCGGATTAATAGAAGTTTTAGGACTTGCCGTACTTCCTGCTAGGTTAAAAGATGAAATTGAAATAATAAAAGATTCTTTAACTACCAAAAAAGATGATATTTATAATTATGAAAATATGAAAATTCATTATGACTGGTATGAAGAAATAAAATCAAGAAATAAAAATATAACACTTGATAATGTTGATAGTATTGTAAAAAATGAAATAGGAAATGTATTCATTAAGGTTCTAGAACATTGTGGAGTATTTAAATGGGATTATGAAGGAAAAGAAGCTATTCAAAGATATATTGATAGCTTAAAATTAGCAATTGATTAATAGTACACAGGTGAGGCATTTTATATGCCTCATCTTAATTATATATTGATGCTTATTATATTATTTGAATAGAGGTGAATGTAGTGGCAACAATTAAGGATATTGCAAATGTAGCAGGAGTTTCTATTGCAACTGTATCTCGCATATTAAACTTTGATAAAACTCTTAATGTGTCTGAAGAAACAAGAAAAAAAGTTTTTTCTACAGCTGAAGAAATGAACTATGTAACAATAAAAGAGAGAAAAAATAAACTTAAGAATTATACTATTGGAATTATTTGTTCTTTTAATGAAATTAAAGAGTTAAGTGATCCTTATTTTTTATCAATCAGAATGGCTATAGAGAAAAAATGCTTAGAAGATAATATAGGTTTTAAATCTTTGTATCTCAGTAATTTTATAAAAGATAATATATATAATTATAAAGACTTAGATGGAATAATTGCAATTGGTATTTTTGAAAGTGATGAAATAAATAAACTTAGAGAATTATCACCTAATATTATATTTATAGACTCATCTCCAGAAGAATGGGAATTTGATTCAATAGTTGTAGATTTAAAATATGGCACTAAAAAAGCACTAGATTATTTATATAACTTAGGCCATAAGGATATTGGGTATATTGGTGCCAAAGTTATTCCACATAATAGTATTGATGGTAATGAATTAATAAATTATAGAGAAGCTACTTATAAAGAATTTATGATAGATATAAATAATTACAGAGAAGAGTGGGTTTTTAAAGGGAATTTCACTCCAGAAGATGGATACATGTTAATGAAGGAAGCATTAAAATTAAAAAAACTACCGTCAGCTTTTTTCATAGCTAGTGATCCTATGGCTATAGGAGCTTATAAGGCTATCCAGGAAGAAGGTTATTCGATACCAAATGATATAAGTATAGTTGGTTTTGATGATATAGCTACTGCTCAATATTTATCACCTTCTTTAACAACAGTTAAAATATTTACAGATTATATGGGAGAAATTGCTTTAGAGACTCTAATGGAGAGGATAAGAGAAGAGAGACATTTGAGTAAAAAAATTGTATTACCTGTAAAATTAATTATAAGAGATAGCTGTAAAGAGGTATAAATAAAGGTGCTGTTTCGGCAGCTCCTTTTTATAATATAAATATAGATGGAGGTATATAAAGTGGTATATAGATTGGGTATAGATGCAGGTTCAACTACAGTAAAATTGGTATTATTAGATGAAGAGAATAAAATAATTTATAAATGTTATACCAGACATCTTACAAAAGTAAGAGAAACTGTATTAAGTGAACTTAGTAAAATAAAAGATATAGTAAATAATAATAAAATTCAGGTTTCAATTACAGGATCATCTGGATACGGTTTAGCCATGGATTCTGAAATATCATTTGTTCAAGAGGTTTTTGCAACAACTATTGGAGTAAAAAAGCTTTTTAATAATATTGATGTTGTTATTGAACTAGGTGGAGAAGATGCTAAAATTATATATTTAACAAATGGACTAGAGGAAAGAATGAATTCTAGCTGTGCAGGTGGGACAGGTGCTTTTATTGATCAAATGGCAAGCTTAATGGGTATTAGTGTAGAATATTTAGATAAAATTAGTTTTGACTATAAGAATATCTATCCAATTGCATCTAGATGTGGAGTTTTTGCCAAATCTGATATTCAACCATTGTTAAATCAAGGGGCAAGTAAGGCAGATATTGCAGTAAGCATATATGATGCAGTTGTAAATCAAACTATTGGTGGACTTGCACAAGGTAGAGAAATAAAAGGAAATATATTGTTTTTAGGAGGTCCATTATATTTTTATAAAGGCCTTAGAAGTATGTTTATAAAAAAATTGAACTTAAGCGAAAAAGAAGCATTGGTTCCAGAAGATGCAGAAGTTTTTGTTGCAAAAGGAGCAGCGTTATTTGCTGGAAATGAAGAAAAAACATATACTTATAAAGACTTACTATCGAAGCTTAATAATCATAAAAATAATATAAATATAAATAAAAGTATTAAGCCTCTATTTTCAAGTAAGGATGAATATAATAGATTTTTAGATAGACATAATAAAGCTAAGGTTTTAATTAAAGATATAAATGATTATATAGGAGATGCTTATTTAGGAATAGATGCTGGAAGTACAACTACGAAGCTTGTTTTAATTGATTATAATAGTAATATAATATATCAATTTTATGCTCATAATGAAGGGAATCCAGTAAAGGTAATTAAAAGACAGTTAGAATATATTTATGATAACTTTGGAGATAAGATTATTATAAAAGGAAGTGCAGTTACTGGATATGGTGAAGAACTAATAAAGAAAGCTTTTGGTATTGATTATGGTATAGTAGAAACATTAGCTCATTATATTGCAGCAAGTAAATTTAATCCAGGAGTAGATTTTATTTTAGATATAGGTGGACAAGATATTAAGTGTTTTGAAATTGAAAATAACGCAATAAAAAGTATAATATTGAATGAAGCTTGTTCTTCAGGGTGCGGATCTTTTATTGAAACTTTTGCTAAAGCAATGGGGTATGATGTTGAAAGTTTTTCTAAGTTAGGACTCTTTGCAAAACATCCTGCTGATTTAGGATCAAGATGTACGGTTTTTATGAATTCTTCCATTAAGCAAGCACAAAGAGATGGTGCAACCATTGAGGATGTTTCAGCAGGATTATCAATAAGTGTAGTAAAAAATGCTTTATATAAAGTTATTAGAACAAAAAATATAGGTAAAAATGTTATAGTTCAAGGTGGAACCCTATGTAATGATGCAATTTTAAGAAGCTTAGAAATAGAATTAAATCAAAATGTTATACGATCAAATATTTCTGGATTAATGGGGGCATATGGAGCTGCAATATATTCAAAAAGAGAAAAGCCGAAAGAATCAAAAATTATAAGTAGAAAAGACCTTGAGAACTTCACTCATAGTTCTAAAGGAATTAAATGTGGACTTTGTACTAATAAGTGCAATTTAACTATAAACACTTTTAATGGTGGAAGAAAATATATATCTGGCAATAGATGTTCAAAGCCTACTGGTAAATATGATGATAATAATATTCCAAATTTATATGAATACAAATATTTAAAATTATTAGAATATGCTAATAATTTTGGCGATAAAGGAGTTATTTCTATTCCAATGGTTTTAAATATGTATGAAAACTTACCGTTTTTCGTTAAATTCTTTAATTATTTAGGAATTAAGGTGGTTTTATCAGATGCCTCTTCTAAAAAGCTATACTTAAAAGGACAACATACAATACCATCAGATACTGCTTGTTATCCTGCTAAAATAGTTCATGGACATATAGAAAGTATAATTGAGAAAAATATTGAGAATATTTTTTATCCATGTATGACATTTAATTATGATGAAGGTATTTCAGATAATCATTATAATTGTCCAGTAGTAGCATATTATCCTGAGGTTATCAAAAACAATGTTCAAAATATAGAAAAATGTAATTTTATATCACCTTATTTAGATTTGAATTCTAAAAAAAGTACTATAGAAAATTTATATAAAAGCCTAATAGATTATTATCCATGGATTTCAAAGGAAGACATAAAGCATGCATATGAAGTTGGACTTAAGGAGTATAAAGACTTTAAAAAAGATATTTTAATAAAGGGCAAGGAAGCTATTGAATATGGTAGAGATAATGATTTATTGATTGTGGTTTTAACAGGCAGACCTTATCATATTGATAAAGAAATTAATCATGGAATAGATAGAATGATGAATTCATTGAATTTAGTAATATTAACAGAGGATTCTATTCCTTTTAATTATGATAATGTAGCAGTAAATGTTCTAAATCAGTGGACATATCAAGCTAGATTATTTAATGCAGCTAAATTTGTGGTAAATAATGAGGACATGCAGTTGGTACAATTAGTATCATTTGGATGTGGAACAGATGCAATTACAGCAGATGAAATAAAAAGTATTTTAGAAAGTAAGGGGAAAATATATACACAATTAAAAATAGATGAAACTAATAATTTAGGAGCAGCAAAAATTAGAATAAGAAGTATGGTAGAAGCAGTTAAGAATAGGTGGGAAGTATATGAGTAGTAGTTATAAAGTATTTACAAAGGAAATGAAGAAAAATTATAAGATATTAGCTCCTAATATGTTGCCAATTCATTTTAAAATAATAGATAAGATATTAAATGATTATGGATTTAATATAGAATTTTTAGAAGATGATGTATCATCAATAATTGAAGAAGGATTAAAATATTCTAATAATGATATATGTTATCCAGCCATGATAGTAATTGGACAATTTATTTCGGCATTAAAAAGCGGTAAATATGATATTAATAAAACAGCTCTTCTTATGACTCAAACTGGAGGAGGATGTAGGGCATCAAATTATATTCATTTAATTAGAAAGGCATTAGAAAATAGTGGTTTTTCAGAAGTTCCTGCAATTGGATTAAGTGTAGGTGGTATAGAAAAACATCCAGGATTAAAATTTGGCCCACATCTTATAATTAAACTTTTTTATGGTGTTATATATGGAGATTTAATAATGTATCTTTATAATAAAGTAAAACCTTATGAAATAAATAAAGGTGAATGCGATATTGTTTTAGAAAAATCAATAGATAATTTAAAAAAGAAATTTTCAAGTTTTAAATACTTAAAATTATCAAAAATATCAAAGGAAATTGTAAAATCCTTTGATGAAATAAAAGTAAATAATGAAAGTAAAATTAAAGTAGGCATTGTAGGTGAAATCTATATGAAATATTCAAGAATGGGGAACAACCATCTTGAAGAATTCTTAATTAAAGAAGATGCTGAAGTTGTACAATCTGATCTTATGGATTTTATTAATTACTGTATTTTAAATTCTGTTATTGACTATAAATTATATAGAAAAGGATATTTAAAATCAAAAATTTCTTCTTTAGGATATAAGATTATTTTAAAACTACAGAGAAAAGTAAATAAAGCAATACAAAATAATTCAAGATTTAAAGGGCCAAAAGATTTTGACGAAATTAGAAAAATGGCCGATGGATATATAGGATATGGAGTTAAAATGGGAGAAGGTTGGTTATTAGTAGCAAATATGATTGAACTGATACATTCAGGAGCAAATAATATTATTTGTGCAGAGCCATTTGGATGTCTACCTAATCATATTGTTGGTAGAGGTGCTATAAGAAAGATTGTTGATAAGAATCCTGAAGCTAATATAGTAGTTATAGACTACGATCCCTCTCAATCAAAGATAAATCAAGAAAATAGAATTAAGCTAATGTTATCAAATGCTAAGTTGAACAATTATTTATAAAATGCTAATTTTTAGCTATATCTATAATTATATTAGGTATAGCTATTATTTGCTATTTAGCATAAAATTAAATTAATGATAATATTTTTATTTAATACTTAAATGAAAGAGAAGGATAAAACTTATGACTATGACTAAGCACTTTTTTATAATAAATCCTGAAGCAGGCAAAATGGATGTTTCTGAAAAAATAATTAATGAAATAAAAGAAGCTTTTAAGGGAAATAGTGATGAATATAAAATATACATTACTAAGGGAAAAAATGATGCTACGAATTTTACAGAAAGTGTATGTAAAAATGAAACAGGAAATCTAAGATTTTATGCATGTGGAGGAGATGGAACACTTAATGAAGTAGTTAATGGTTTAGTTGGATATAAAAATGCCAGTGCTTCAGTTATTCCTTACGGTACTGGGAACGATTTTGTAAATAATTTTAGTTCATGTAGTAATTTTATTGATATTGAAAAACAAATAGAATTTAAAGAAGAAGAAATTGATTTATTAAAAGTTAATAATAAATACTCTGTTAACTTATGCAATATAGGATTTGATGCTAAGGTTGCAGAAAATATGTATAAATTTAAGAGATTTCCTTTAATAAGTGGACAAGGTGCCTACACCCTTTCTGTATTTTATTCATTGTTACATAAAATGTATTCTAATTTAGAAATAATAATAGATAATAAAGGGATAATAAAAGGAGAATTTCTATTATGTGTTGTAGCAAATGGAATGACATATGGAGGAGGTTATAAGGGAGCACCTTTAGCTAAGATTAATGATGGGTTAATTGATATTTGTATATTTAAAAAGGTTTCTAGAATAAAGCTTATTAAATTAATCAATATATTTAAAAGAGGAGAACACCTAGAAAATGAAGAAATGAAGGATTACTTCATTTATAAAAAATGTAGATCCATTCATATAAAATCTGATAAAAATTTTACTGTATGTATTGATGGTGAAATATTATTAGAAAAAGATATAGAAATTAATTTAGAGAATAAAGCTATTAATTTTTTAGTTCCGCATAAAGAAATAATTTGTTAATTTTAATAGGAGTGAGAAGTAAATTTGAATAGTTTCATAGAATTTAAAGATGTTAAAAAGACTTATAAAATGGGAGAAGTTGATATTGATGCATTAAGAGGGGTATCTTTTCAAATTGAAAAAGGAGAATTTGTAATAGTTGCAGGAGCTAGTGGAGCTGGTAAAAGCACTATATTAAATATACTAGGTGGAATGGATACCTTAAGCAGTGGAAAAATTATTGTTGATAATAACATAATAAGTAACTATACAGAAAAAGATTTAATTTCATATAGAAGATTTGATATTGGATTTGTTTTTCAATTTTACAATTTAGTTCAAAATTTAACTGCTTTAGAAAATGTAGAATTAGCTACACAAATTTGCAAAAATCCACTTAATCCTTCAGAAGTTTTAGAAGCAGTAGGATTAGAAGAAAGAAAAAACAATTTTCCTTCACAATTATCTGGTGGAGAACAACAAAGAGTAGCTATAGCTAGAGCACTAGCAAAAAACCCTAAGTTATTACTTTGTGATGAACCAACAGGTGCACTAGATTATAACACTGGAAAGGCAATATTAAAATTATTACAAGATACATGTAGAGAACGTAATATGACAGTTATTATAATCACTCATAATCTTGCATTGACTCCTATGGGAGATAAAGTAATTAAGGTTAAAAATGGGATGATTGAAAGCATAACTATAAATGACAATCCAACTCCAGTAGAAAGGATTGAATGGTAAAAATGAAAAATGCATTTTTCAAAGATGTTTTAAGGGATATTAAAAAATCAAAAGGAAGGTTTTTTTCTATTTTTGCAATTATTGCTTTAGGAGTAGCATTTTTTTCAGGAATAAAAGCATCTCCAATAGTTATGAAAGCTACAGCGGATAAATATTATGATGACAATAATTTTATGGATTTAGCCTTATATTCTACCTTAGGATTTACTGATGAAGATATTGATGAAATAAAAAAAATAGATGATGTAGATGATGTATTTGCAACATATTCATTAGATACAGTAGCAAAAGTTGATTCATCAGAAGTTGTTATTAAGGTAATGGGTATACCATTAGATAATAGTAATTATGTCAATAAATATACTTTAGTAGAAGGAAGATTACCAGAAAGTTCAAATGAATGTGTAATAGAGGAAGGTAAAATTGAGAATTTAAATTTATCAATTGGCAACAAAATAAAGTTAGAATCGGGGAATAGTGAGGATTTAAATGAAAGCCTAGAAAATACCGAATACGAAATTGTTGGGAAAGTACAGACTCCATATTATTTATCTAGTGAAAAAGGGACATCAAGTATAGGAAACGGTAAGGTTTCAAGTTATGTTGTAATTCCTTTAGATAATTTTAAAATCCCTGCTTATACTGAAGCATATGTTACTATAAATGGTGCTAAAAAAGAAGATGGATACTCAGATAAATATTTTGATATAATTGATACAGTAAAAATCTCTTTAGAATCCTTAGGTACTGAAAGAGCTGACATAAGATATGAAGAAATTATTGATGAAGCCAATAAGAAGTTAAATGAAAGTAAAAATAAGTTAAGTGAAGAAAAACAAAGTGGTGAAGAAAAGCTTAATAATGCAAAGAAGCAACTAGAAGAGTCAGAGGAAGATATTAAAAATGGTGAGGATGAATTATTTAAAAAAGAAACAGATTATAAGTTAACAATAATTCAGGCTGAAAATGAAATATCTTTAGGACAATCTAAAATAGATAGTGGTAAATCACAATTAGAAGCAGGAAAACAAACATTAAATGAAGAAAAGAAAAGTGCTGAAAGTATAATAAACACTGGAAAAGAGACATTAAAGACACTTGAGAATAGTAAAAAAGATATAGAGAATAAAATTTCAGATAAAGAAAACTCATTAAAGAATAACAATCTATCTGAAGAAGAAAAAAATATATTAAAAAATGAGTTAAATGTATTATATAAGACTAGAGATGAGATTGATAAAGGTATCTCATATATAAATAATGAAATAACCTCTGCAGAACAAAAAATACAACAAGCAGAAGAACAAATTAGAACTAAAGAAAATGAATTAAAAAATGCTGAAGTTCAGTTAAATGAAAGTAAAGTTAAATTAGAAAATAGTAAGATTGAAGCAGAAAATCAATTTGCAAGCGCAAAGTTAGAATTAGAAAATGGTAAAAAAGAATTAGAAAATGGTAAAAAAGAATATGAGGAATCTAAAGAGAAATTTGATAAAGAAATAGCATCAGCAGAAGCAAAAATTATAAAAGCTGAAAATGATATAAAGGATATAGAAGAACCAAATTGGTATATATTAGATAGAAATAGTCAGTATTCTTATGTTGATTATAAAAATAATGCAGATAGTATAGATAAGATAGCAAAGGTATTCCCGGTTTTTTTCTTTTTAGTAGCAGCTTTAGTATGCTTAACTACAATGACTAGGATGGTAGATGAACAAAGAGTAAATATAGGAACGTTAAAGGGGTTAGGTTATTCTAAATACATGATTGCTTCAAAATACATTGTTTATTCATTTACAGCAAGCTTTTTAGGTAGTATTGTAGGTCTTGCCATAGGTTATACAGTTTTCCCAATAGTTATTTTTGATGCTTATGGAATAATGTACACATTACCAAAAGTTAAATTGGAATTTAATATACCTATTGCACTAATTATAACAATGATTTCTGTAGCTGTAACAACAATTTCTTCAGTTCTTGCTTGTTATAAGGAATTAGTTGAAACACCTGCTATGTTAATGAGACCTAAGGCTCCAAAGGAAGGAAAAAGGATTTTAATTGAACGTATTGGCTTTATATGGAACAAATTAAGCTTTATAGGAAAGGTAACTGTTAGAAACATATTTAGATATAAGAAAAGATTCTTTATGACTGTGTTTGGAATAGCTGGTTGCACGGCATTACTTCTTACTGGATTTGGAATTAAAGATTCAATAAAAACAATTGTAGATAAACAGTTTGGTAATATTTTCAAATATAATTTAACTATTAATATTGATAAAGATACAAGTAAATTAGAAAAAAATAAATTAAAGGATGAACTAAATAATTTAGAAGAAATAGATCAATTACTTATGCTATCTTCTGAAAGTGGAAAGATAAGGACTGGAGATACAGAAAAGGATATTTATATAATAGTTCCTGAAGATATAGCTAAGGCTAGTGACTTTATAAATTTTGTTAATAGAACTACTAAGGAAAAATTAAAACTAAGTGATAGTGGGATTATCTTAACTGAAAAAGCTGCTAAGCAAGCTAAAGTAAAAGTTGGTGAAGAGATAAAAGTTAAAGTTAATAATAAAGAATATTCTATGATTGTTTCTGGAATTTCTGAAAACTATACCTTTAATTATGCTTATATTTCACCTAAGTACTATAAGGAAGTATTTGATAAAGAGGTTCTATATAATTCTATTATATCTAAAACAGAAAATCTTGAAAACAAAGATGATTTTTCTATGAGTATTATGGATAAAGAAATTGTAAAAGGAGTATCCTTTAATGATAACATAAGAGAAAATTTTGATAATATTATTAAAAGTTTGAACTATGTAATAATAGTAATTATAGTTTCTGCTGGAGCACTAGCATTTACTGTTTTATACAACTTAACAAATGTAAATATTAGTGAAAGAATCAGAGAAATAGCAACTATAAAAGTATTGGGTTTCTATGATAAAGAAGTTTCAGCTTATATTTACAGAGAAAATGTAATTCTAACTATCTTTGGAATTTTATTTGGATCAGTGTTAGGTATATTTCTTCATAGATTTATAATGCTGACTGTGGAAATAGATAATATGATGTTTGGAAGAAATATAGATTTACCAAGCTACATCCTTTCAGCTTTATTAACAGTAGTTTTTGCTGTTTTAGTTAATATAGTAATGTATTATAAGCTCAAAAATGTAAAAATGGTAGAATCATTAAAATCAGTAGATTAAATTTGACTTAAATAAAAATGTATAGTTATTTTAAAGCTCCTTATAAATCTTATTTTGTAAGATTTATAAGGAGTTTATTATTTTATATTACTGTCTTTATTTAGAACAAAAGTTGTTTTGAAGTATATACTATATTAATAAATATTAATGGGAGAAAAAAATGCCATATAGTGATATTTATAAGCAAATTGGCTTTCAAAGAGAAATAAAAAGACTAGAAAAACAAGCAAATCTTGGTTGTGAAAAAGAAGTAAAAATGCTTAGAAATCTAGGGGTAAGTAATGATAATTTAATTTTAGAGGTTGGAAGTGGTCCTGGATTTTATACTAAGATTTTACTGGATAATTTTATTAATTCAGAAATTGTTTCATTAGATATTGATGAGAACCTACTTAAATATTCAAATAATATGCTAAAAGACTATAAAGAAAGAGTAACTTTTTTAAATGATGATATAACTAAAAGCTCTATTCCTGATGAATACTTTGATACTATAATAGTTAGATTTGTATTTCAACATTTGACAGAACCTATAGCTGCTTTAAAAGAAATATATAGAATATTAAAGCCAGGTGGAAAAGTAATTATAATAGATGTAGATAGCGAATTATGGGGTGTAACATTTCCTAAAAGCGATTTAATTAAAAACTTAAATTCAGATTTAGCTAAGTATCAATCATCATTAAATGGAAATAGGACTATAGGAAGAAGTATTCTTACATTATTAAGGTTACTTAAATTTAAGAATCTCAATATAGAATCAGTTATAAATCATAGTGATATTTTAGGTAAAGAAAATTTTAGATATAATTTTGATAAGGGACTAGAAAAAGATGCAAGACTAGGTGACCTTTTAAAAGAGTACAATGATTTTTTTGATTTAAACTATTCTTCTATTATGCTTATTAAATTTTTTTTCTATGGAGAGAAGCCAATTTAAAGTAAATTTAAGAAGTGGATAAAACCACTTCTTTTTGTTATAATAAAAGAATATTGTTTTTAAGGTGAGTAATATGATTAAAGAAGCATTATTAAAGAAAAATAAAAAATATATATCTGAAAAAAATATATTAGCAAGTAAAAAAATTATAGAAAATGATTTAGTTTCAAATTTTAAAATGTATTATGATGAAGGATTAGTTCATATTAATTCTGAAGTTCTATCTGAAGATTATTTTAGTACATATAATAATAGCATTGAAGTAGATGTAAAAACTAAAGCTTTAATTGCAAGTTATTGTACATGTGAAGATTATGAAAAAAATGAGTTTAGAAAAGATAATTATATTTGTAAGCATTTAGCTGGAACCTTTTATAAATTTTTATCAGAATTAGAAAATAGTAAGGATTTAAAAGAAAAATTTGAAAATAATATAGAAAATAAAAAAGTTTTTAAATCTAATGATAATATTTTAAATTTATTATTAGAAGAAGAAAATAAGGAAGAAATAAAGTTAGAAGTTTATATAAATAGAGTTGGAATTAAGAATAATATAACAGCTGAATTTAAGATAGGCTTAAAGGGATTATCATCAAACAAATCCTATGTGGTTAAAGATATCAACCAATTATTAATATCTATAAATAACAGGATTCCTATTAAATATGGCAAAGATTTTATTTTTGATTTAAGGCATCAGAGATTAGGTATTAAAGAAAATAAAATTATATCCTTAATTGAAAAAATAAAAGATGTAGAAAATCTACAATTAAATTTTGTAAGAAGACAAGATAAATTTATAGATGGTAAAACATTATTAATACCTGATTTTCTTTTAAGAGAGTTTTTTTATATTATATCTAAAAATAGAGTATATCTAAATGAAGGTTTCTTCTATAGGCCTGTGGAAACTGAAATTATTTGTGATAAACCTAATATACAGTTTACTTTAAAGGAATTAAGTAATGAATATATTTTAACAATAGATGAAGGATTGCCAGAAATATTAGATAAAAAGAATACAGTATTTTTATATGGTAGCAGTATTTATATTCCTAATTTTGATTTTTGCTATAATATTTCAAAATACATAAAGGCTTTTGATGGAAATAATTCTATTTCTTTAGATAAAGAAGATGAGTTTAGAATACTATCTAATTTATTACCTAAGTTATATACTTTATCTGATTATGTTAATGTAAATAAAAAAATCAAAGAAAAAATAGTAAAAGAAGATGTTAAGTTTTGTTTTTACTTTGATAAAATCAATAAAGATATTACATTAGTTTTAAAAGTAAAATATGGGGCTCATGAGTTTAATATTTTTCATGAATATAAAAATAAAATAATATATAGAGATTACAATAAGGAGGCAGAAGTATTATCTTCCTTAAGGTCATTAGGTTTTGAAGCATCTGGAGATAAGTTTTATTTATTACTTGGAGATGATTATATATTTAATTTCTTTAAAAATGAAATTGATAAATTACAAGAAATAGGAGAAGTATTTTATTCAGAAAATTTTAAGATAATTAAGCAAGTAAATAATAAGAATATAGTAGGACAAATAGAAGCAGGAAAATATGATTATTTAGAATTTAAATTTAAAATTGCTGATATTTCTAATGATGAAATAAAAAATATATTATTGGCATTTAAAGATAATTTAAAATATTATAAGCTTAGAGATGGAGAATACTTAGATTTAGAGGAAATAGAACTTAGAAATTTTTTAAAACTATTAGATGTACTTTCTATTGATAATGATATAGATGATGATAATAAATTAATTTTTAATAAAAATAAATCAGTATTTATAAATGATTTTATTAAAGATAATAATTTAAGATACATAAAAGGAAAAAATGAACTAACAAAGATTCAAAAGAAGATTAAAGATGTAAAGAAAATTAATTTTAAAGAACCTCTAGCTTTAAATGCTGATTTAAGAGCTTATCAAAAAGAGGGATATAACTGGTTGAAAACAATGGATTATTTAGGTTTTGGTGGGATACTAGGTGATGAAATGGGGCTTGGTAAAACAATACAAGCTATTACTTTTATTTTATCAACACTTCCATCTAAGACAATAATCGTTGCTCCTACATCATTAATTTATAATTGGAGTAATGAAATAGAAAAGTTTGCTCCAGGTATTAAATATGCAGTTTTAAATGGTACTAAGGAAGATAGATTAAATATTATTAATAATATTTGTGAGTATGATGTTTTTATAACAACCTATAATATTTTAAAAAGAGATTTAGAATTATATAGTGATATTAACTTTGACTACTGCTTTATAGATGAAGCTCAATATATAAAAAATAGTAGTTCTCAAAACGCTTTATCCGTTAAGAAAATACAAGCAAATAGAAAATTTGCACTAACTGGTACACCTATTGAGAATTCTGTTTTAGAATTATGGTCAATTTTTGATTTTATAATGCCTGGATATTTATTTGATGAAAAAAGATTTAGTGTTAGATATTACAAGAAATTACATGAATCAAATGAAGTTTTAGAAGAATTAAATATGTTAATAAATCCTTTTATATTAAGAAGATATAAAAAAGATGTAATTAAAGAATTACCTTCGAAAATCGAAAAGAAGCTTTTAGTTTCAATGTCTGATGAACAAGAAAAAGTATATGGTATATATGCTGATTATGCAAAAAAGCTTATAGAAAAGAAAGTAAAAGATGACGAATTAAGTAATAGTAAAATTGAGATATTATCTTATATAACAAAATTAAGACAAATATGTTTAGACCCTTCTGTACTAATAAATGATTATATAGGTAGTAGCGGTAAAATTGATTCTTTAATAGAATTATTAAATCAAGGAATAGAAGAGGGGCATAAGATTCTTGTATTTTCTCAATTTACTTCAGTATTAAAGAATATATCTAAAAAACTAGAATATGAAAATATAGCATATAGTTATTTAGATGGAAGCATACCATCAGAAAAAAGAATTCAATTAATAGATGAGTTTAATAATGGTAATAACTCTGTATTTTTGATAAGTTTAAAAGCGGGTGGCACTGGGTTAAACTTAACTTCTGCAGATATAGTTATCCATTTTGATCCTTGGTGGAATCCAGCAGTAGAAGACCAAGCAACAGATAGAGCTCATAGATTTGGACAAAAGAATATTGTTGAAGTTATAAAGCTTATTTCTAAAAATACAATTGAAGAAAAAATAGTTGAACTCCAAGATGAAAAAAGAAAGTTAATTGAAAAGATAATTGATAATGAAATGGATACTTCTAAAATAAACGCTTTAAGCGAAGAAGATATATTAAATTTATTTTCAATAGGTTAATTAAGAATTTTTATATAGATATAAGAAAAATAGTCTTAGTATAATTTATTTAATAATGCTAAAGGCTATTTTTATATTTTTATATTAATTTTAAAACTATAATATTGAATACATTGAAAGGTAGTACTAAAATTAGATAAGTAAAATATATAAATTATGTGAGGGAAAAATGAAATTAAGAACACCAGATTATTTTGATGAGTTTAAATGTATTGCTGATAAGTGTGAAGATACTTGCTGTGCAGGATGGGGAATAGTAATTGATGATAAAAGTTATGAAAAGTACTTATCAATTGAAGGAAAATTTGGAGAAGTATTAAGAAGTAAGATCGTACAAGATGAAGGTGAAAATGTCTTTATCTTAAATGGAGATAGATGCTCATTTTTAAATGATAATAATTTATGCGAAATATATAGTGAATTAGGGGGAGAAAACCTTTGCTATACTTGTAGACAATACCCTCGTTATTTGGAGGAGTTTGGAAACTTACGTGAAATTGGCTTATCTCTATCTTGTCCTGAATCAGCAAGAATTATATTGAGTAAATCAAGGATAGTTAATTTTAAACTATCAGAAATTGATGAAGAGGTTAGTGTTTATAATGATATAAATCCTAATATATATATTAATTTAATGCAATGTAGAAAAATAATATTTGATTTATTGCAAGACAGAAAAATAGAATTAATAGACAGATTAATACTAGCACTTATATTTGTAAATGAAATTCAAGAAAAAATAGATTCAAATGATATATATTTTATAAAAAATATAAAGGATAAATATATAAATAAAGAATTTATATATGAAAAGTTAAATTCATTTAATAAATATGATAATAAAATAGAAGAAAAGTATATAAACATACATAACATTATTAATATATTTAAAGATTTAAAACACCTTAAAGATAATGATATTTTAGGACTAGAAAATTCTTTAAGATACTTTTGGAAAGATCCTGAAGATATAAATGTTTATTCTGAACTGAATTTAGCCTTTAATACTTATTATAAGAAGAATGAATATAAGTTTGAGCAAATAGTTATTTACTATGTATATAGGTATTTTATGAAGTCGGTATTTGATTATGATGCTTTAGCAAAACTTAAGTTTGCCTTAGTAAGCTTTATAATTATAAAAGAATTATCTATAATTCGTTATTTAGAAAATAAAGAGTTTTTAGATGAAGACTTAGTAGATCTAGTTTATAAATATTCTAGAGATATAGAACATTTAGAAGAAAACATAGATATTTTAGAAGAATTATTTGAAACTAGAGATGAGTTTAGCGTTGATAATTTAATAATATGTTTATATAACTAGATAATGGAGCGCATTTAACAGCTCCATTTTAGCGTTACTAGTAATTACTTTTTATTGTTCTATATTTATAGTATAATAGTCATAAAACCTTAAGTTAAGAAGGTTTAAAGATAAATTAAGTTTGTGAGGTATAGAATATGTTAACTCCAATGATGAGACAATATTTTGAAATAAAAGAAAATTATAAAGACTGTATTTTATTTTTTAGGCTAGGTGATTTTTATGAGATGTTCTTTGAAGATGCCAAAATAGCATCAAGAGAATTAGAACTTGTACTTACTGGAAGAGATTGTGGTTTAGAAGAAAGAGCACCTATGTGTGGAATCCCTTTTCATGCAGCATCATCATATATAGCTAGGTTAGTGAATAAAGGATATAAGGTTGCTATAGGTGAGCAAGTAGAAGACCCTGCTGTTGCAAAAGGTATTGTTAAAAGAGATGTAATTAAAGTTATTACTCCTGGAACCTTCGTAGAGGCTTCAGAAGATAATGAATATAAAAATACTTATTTAATGTGTATAGTTGAAAGTAATGGTAGCTATGGTGTTTCAGTATCAGATATTTCAACAGGAGAATTTAAAGTTACATCATTTACTGCTATAAATGCTACATTATTGCTAGATGAAATAACAAAAGTTAATCCTAAAGAAATAATAGTGGATTATAACATAAGTGAGAGACTTTTATCAGAAATCACCTCTGTTTCACAAGCTTTAATTACAAAAAGAGATTTAGCTAAAGATATATGTACTGAAGAGGAACTTATAAATCAATTTTCTGAAGTATGTGTAGTAAATTTAAATGAATTATCTAAGTTAGTATCAAGATCATTACTTAAATATATATATGATACTCAAAAAATGACTTTAACTAATATTAATTTGCTTGAGTATTACGATATAGTAAACTATATGACTATTGATGGTAATTCAAGAAGAAATTTAGAATTAACAGAGAGCCTTAAAGAAAAATCAAAAAAAGGTAGCTTAATATGGGTTCTAGATAAGACTTCTACATCTATGGGAGGAAGGGCAATAAGAAAATGGATTGAGGAGCCTCTTATAGTTAAAAGTGAAATTGAAAAAAGATTAAATGGTGTAGAGGAGCTATTTAGTAATAATTATTTCAATGAAGATTTAAGGATATTATTAAAAGAAATATATGATATTGAAAGAATAGTAGGAAAAATATCTAATAAGAATGTAAATGCTAAGGATTTAATATCTCTACGTCATTCGATAGAAAAATTACCATCTATTAAAGAACATTTATCTAAAGCTAATTCATCTATATTAAAAGAATGGTTTAATGATTTAGATGAGTTATTAGATATAAAGGAATTATTATCAAAATCAATTTTAGATGAGCCATCTATATCTTTAAAAGAAGGAAATATAATCAAGGATGGATATAATGATGAAGTTGACAGTTTAAGAACTGCAAAGTTTCATGGTAAAGAGTGGATAGCAGCATTAGAAAATAGAGAAAGAGAATTTACAGGTATAAAATCTTTAAAAGTTGGATATAACAAAGTATTCGGTTATTATATAGAAATATCTAAAGCAAATTATGCTTCTATTCCAGAAGGAAGGTATATAAGAAAACAAACTTTAGCTAATGCAGAGAGATTTATCACACAAGAGTTAAAAGAAATGGAAGATAAGATATTAGGTGCTGAAGAAAAACTAATATCATTAGAATACAACTTATTTTTAGAAGTTAGAGAATTAATTGAAAAAGAAATACCTAGACTTAAACAAAGTGCTAGAATAATTGGTAATCTAGATGCTTTATCTACATTAGCGCTTATAGCACTAGAAAATGATTATGTAAAACCATTTGTTAATGATAATGGTATAATTGAAATAAAAGAAGGTAGACACCCAGTAGTTGAAAAAGTAATTGGTAATGGTGAATTTGTTTCAAATGATACATTATTAAATATTGATAATAATAGATTATTACTTATTACAGGACCTAATATGGCGGGAAAATCTACATATATGAGACAAGTAGCTTTGATTACACTTATGGCTCAAATAGGATCATTTGTTCCTGCAAAATCTGCTAATATTTCTATATGTGATAAGATTTTCACTAGAATTGGTGCATCAGATGACTTAGCAGGTGGAAAGTCAACATTTATGGTTGAAATGTGGGAAGTATCAAATATATTAAAGAATGCTACATCAAGAAGCTTAGTTCTATTAGATGAAGTTGGCAGAGGAACATCTACTTATGATGGGTTAAGTATTGCATGGTCAGTTATAGAGTATATATCAAAAAATAATAACCTTAAATGTAAAACCTTATTTGCTACTCATTATCATGAGCTTACTAAATTAGAAGGTAATATTGAAGGAGTTAAGAATTATTCAGTGGCAGTTTCAGAAGTAGATGATAACATAATCTTCTTAAGGAAAATAGTAGAAGGAGGAGCAGATCAATCTTACGGAATTGAGGTTGCTAAGCTTGCTGGATTGCCTAATGAAGTAATAAATAGGGCAAAGGAGATATTAGCTTCTCTAGAAGGAAATAAAGAAGAAATAAAACATATAGAAGTTATAAAAGAAGTCGCTATAGAGAAAGAAGAAAAGCCTAAAAAGAATAAGAAAAGTAATAAAGATGAAAATTATCAGTTAGATTTTACTATAATAGAGAAAGAAAACTTAATTAATTCTATAGCAGACTTAGACGTAATGTCATTAACTCCTATGGATGCAATGAATACATTATATAAATTAACTTTGGAAGCAAAGAAGCTAAAGTAGATTTTATAAGGGGGTAGAATATGAAGAGAATAAATATATTAGATGAGCATACCTCAAATAAGATTGCTGCAGGGGAAGTTGTAGAAAGACCTTCCTCTGTTGTAAAAGAACTTATGGAAAACTCTATAGATGCAGATGCAAAAAATATTACAATTGAAATAGAAGAAGGTGGAATATCATTAATAAGAATAATAGATGATGGATATGGTATTCATAGAGATGATATTAAAAAAGCATTCTTACCTCATGCAACCTCGAAGATAAAAGATGTAGATGATATTTATTCTATTATGACTTTAGGCTTTAGAGGTGAAGCTCTAGCATCAATAGCATCAATTTCAAAAGTAAGTTTGAAAAGTAAAATAGAAAATGAAGATTTTGGCTCAGAAATAATTATAGAAGGCGGAGAAATCATAAGTGTAAATGAAGTAGGAACCAATAAAGGTACTGTAATAGAAGTTAGAGATTTATTTTATAATGTACCTGCAAGAAAAAAGTTCTTAAAAACTGTTTCAAGAGAAGGCGCTTTAATTAGTGATATAGTTAATAGAATTGCTTTATCACATCCTGAAATTTCTATTAAGTTTTACAATAATGGTAAGAAGGTTTTACATACCTATGGTACAGGAAATTTAATTGATGTAATAAGAACTATATATGGTAAAAGTATTAGTGATAACTTAATTTATTTTGAGAATAAAGAAGAAGCTATATCTCTATATGGTTATATAGGTAAAGAGGAAATTTCAAGAGGATCAAGAAATAATCAAAGCATATTTGTTAATGGAAGATATATAAAAAACAAAACCATAGTTGCAGCAGTTGAAAATGCATTTAAATCTTTCGCAACAGTAAACAAATTCCCTTTCTTCGTTCTTTTTATAGAGCTTTATCCTGAATTTGTAGATGTGAATATACATCCAACAAAGGCTGAAATTAAGTTTAAAGAAGATAGAGGGATTTTTAAAAAAGTATTTGATTCAGTACATAAAGCTTTTAAGAATGAAGTGTTTGAAGATTTTTATATTCCTGAAGAGGAAATAAAAGAAGAAGAGGATACCCAAAAAATAGAGGAAATAAAATTTACAATTAAGGATATTAAAGAAGAGTTAAAGGAAGAGAATAAAAAAATACCTTATAAAGACTTAGAAAACATCACTTACGAAGAAGTGAAAAAAGAAGAAGAATTATATAAGAATTTAAAGGAATTATCAAATTCTATCAAACCAAGTTATGATAATTATGATAGTAAGCCTGTTATATATGAAGAAAAGAAAGAAATTAACGTATCTACTAATAATTTAGAAAAAAATAAAGTTGCAAAATTTCCTGATTTAAAAGTAATAGGTCAATTTAATAAAATGTACATTTTAGCTGAATACGAAGATATATTATATATAATTGATCAGCATGCAGCTCATGAAAAAATCTTATTTGAAAAGTATTTAAAGAATATAGAAGAGGGGGATATAGTAGTACAGCAACTCTTAGTTCCTATTTTAATAGATTTAACTACTGATGATTATTGTTATTATGATGAGAATTCTGAGATATTCTCTAAAGCTGGATTTATAATAGAAAACTTCGGTGGCAATACCATATCTATAAAGGAAGTTCCGTATTTTCTTGGCAAATTAGATGCTAGGAATTTATTTATGAATATATTAGATAATATTAAAAGCTTAGGAAGTGGTAAAACAACAGAAGTAAAATATAATAGGATAGCTACATTAGCTTGTAAGGCTGCTGTAAAGGCAAATAATTACCTTAATAATGCTGAAATGGAGAAATTAATAAATGATTTAAGATATTTAGATGATCCTTTCCACTGTCCACATGGTAGACCTGTTATTATAAAATTTACAAATTATGATTTAGATAAGAAATTTAGAAGAATAGTATAGGGAGTAGTAATGAAAAATAAAATATTAATTATAGCTGGCCCAACAGCAGTTGGTAAAACTAGCTTATCTATAAAACTTGCTAAAGAGCTAAATGGTGAAATAGTATCTACTGATTCAATGCAAATATATAAGTATATGGATATTGGCTCTGCTAAAATTACTAAAGATGAAATGGATGGGGTACCTCATCATATGATTGATGTAATTAATCCTAGCTCATCTTTTTCAGTAGCAGAGTATAAGGAAATTGCATCTAAATGTGTTGAAGATATTATATCAAGAAATAAGTTGCCTATATTAGTAGGTGGTACTGGTTTATATATAAATGCACTTACATGTAATATGAATTTTACAGAAGCAGATAGTGATGAAGAATATAGAAAAGAACTAGAAAAATTAGCAGATGAAAATGGAAATGAATTTATTCATAATATGCTTAAGGATATAGACCCTACAAGCTATAAAGAAATACATTTTAATAATAGAAAAAGAGTTATTAGGGCACTAGAAGTATATAAATTAACAAATAAACCTTTTAGCTCATTTAATTCTGGTGATGATTTTTATAATGGACCATATGATACAAGATATTATGTTATAAATATGGATAGAACTAAATTATATGATAGAATAAACTTACGAGTTGATATTATGATAAAAAATGGTTTAATTGATGAGTGCATAAAACTTAAGAAGATGGGGAATACTTCTCTTATGCAGTCGATGCAAGGAATAGGATATAAAGAGATTTTTTATTACTTAGATAATAAAATTTCTTATTCAGAGGCTATAGAAATGATAAAGCAGGGATCAAGAAATTATGCTAAAAGACAATTAACATGGTTTAGAAGAGACCCAAGAGCAATATTTCTAAATAAAGATAATATGACTGAAAAAGAAATTTTTGAAAGAATAGTGAGAGATCTAAGAGAATAAAATTCAAGACTTATTCTATAATACTTGGAGGTGTCTTATATGAATAAACAGCCTAATAATTTACAAGATATCTTTTTAAATGGAGCAAGAAAAAATAAAATTCAAGTTATAATTTATTTAACTAATGGCTTTCAATTAAAAGGATATGTAAAAGGGTTCGATAGCTTTACTGTTGTTTTAGATAGTGAAGGTAAACAAATGCTAGTGTATAAGCATGCAATAACAACAATAACTCCAGCAAAACCAATATTATTTAACAATGAAGAAGAGTAGGGAATTTATCCTACTTTTTCTTTTTGTATTGCTTAAGTGTTTGAAATAATAATAAAATATGATAATATTGTTTTTATGATAATATTTTATATGAAAAGAAGGGAGATTACATATTATTAACTAATATGTAGATTATAGTATGTTAAAACAAACCGAAGAGTTAATGATAAAAGATTTTAATTTTAAAGAGGGTACTTTTGAATTATATAAAAAGGCTTTAAATGATGTAGAAGAGGTATTTAGTAGTTATGATGAAATTAGGGAATATAATCAACTAAAAGTATTAAAAGCTTTTCAAGAAGAAAGAATAAGTGAATCACATTTTACTAATTCATCTGGTTATGGCTATGATGACATAGGAAGAGATTCTTTAGATAAAGTATATGCAAGAGTTTTTAATACTGAAAGCGCCTTAGTAAGACCTCATTTTGTTAATGGTACACATGCTATAGGTTGTGCATTAATGGGAAATTTAAGAACTGGAGACACTATGGTATGTATTTCAGGTGCACCATATGATACTCTTCATAATATTATTGGAATCAGTGGAAAAGAAAATATAGGTTCATTAAGAGAATATGGAGTTAATTATAAACAAGTTGACTTAAAAAATGGCAAATTTGATTTAGATAAAATTAAAGAGGTCTTATTAGAGGATAAAACTATAAAATTAGTACATATACAAAGAAGTACAGGTTATGGATGGAGAAATTCATTTTTAGTTAGTGAATTAGAAGAAGTAATAAAATTTGTTAAAGAAATAAGAAATGATGTAATAGTATTTGTAGATAACTGTTATGGAGAATTCATTGACTACGTTGAGCCAACAGATGTTGGAGCAGACTTAATTGCAGGTTCTTTAATTAAAAATATAGGTGGTGGAATAGCTCCTACAGGTGGATATATAGCTGGTAAATCTAAATATGTAGAACAAGCTGCTTATAGATTAACTACTCCTGGAATAGGAGGGGAATGTGGTTCTACCTTTGGAGTTGTAAGACAATTATATCAAGGACTTTTCTTAGCACCACATATTGCTATGGAAGCTGTTAAAGGAGCTGTATTTTGTTCTAGAATAATGGAACTTGCAGGTTTTGAAGTATTACCTAAATATAATGAAAAAAGAAGTGATATAATTCAAGCTATTAAATTTGGAGATAAAGATAAGTTAATTCAATTCTGTAAGGGTATACAAAAAGGATCTCCTATAGATTCTTTTGTTGAATGTGAACCATGGGCTATGCCAGGATACAGTGATGAGGTTATAATGGCTGCAGGTGCATTTATACAAGGTTCATCTATAGAGTTATCTGCAGACGCACCTATAAGAGAGCCTTATATAGCATATTTACAAGGTGGATTAACCTTTGATCATGCAAAGATAGGTATAATGATTTCTTTAAATAATATTCTTAATTTATAGAATAAAAAACTCTAGAGAAAAATTATCAATATTTTTCTCTAGAGTTTTTTTATTTATAAAATATAAATTTGTTTAATTCTAATTGGATAAAGTCTCCCATAAAATAATTCTTTATAATTACAAGTAAATATATAATATCTCTAACAGATATAATTGCTGCTGCTGATGCAATAGCATATAAATAGAGATTGAATTCTAAAATATAACTTGCTATTGTAGGAATAACAGCTAAAAGTATACATGGCACTAGTGAGGAAATAATTATTCTTATTTTAGAGATTTTAATTTTCGATTTTATGTTTATGTTCATAGTAAATGGGTTAATTACTAAATTTATATTATCTTTTTTGAATACCATTGGTAAAAATAATGCTTTAATTAAAGCGTATGGATATTCTATTACAATATAAGAAATAATTAGCAAAGCTAAAAATATCTTTCCTACTTTAATATATTCATCTCCTACAAAGAATAAACTATATCCTAATCCAAAGGCATATGCTATTGCTACTATTACTTTAAAGAAAAATATTAGAGTTGAATATTTACTTATATATATTATATTGTGATTATCTAAATAGTCTTCTGTTAAATCTTCATTATTTTTTGCTATAGAAATCTTCAATTTTTACCTCCTATAAAATAAAAAAAATAGAGTCATACATTATATTGTATGACTCATAATTTCTAATATGCTCTAAATAAACCAACTAATTTTCCAAGTATAATACAATCTTTTACAATAATAGGAGATAAGGTATCATTTTCAGGTTGAAGCCTAATATGATCCTTTTCTTTATAGAAAGTCTTGATTGTAGCTTCATTATCTATTAAAGCAACTACTATATTTCCGTTTTCAGCAGTTGGTGCTTTTTCTATAATTGCATAATCCCCATCATTTATACCAACATTTATCATACTATCTCCAGTTACTTTTAAAATAAATAACTCATCATTATGCTTAATATAATCTATTGGGATAGGGAAGGTATCTTCAATATTTTCAGTAGCTAATATAGGTGCTCCTGCTGTTACTTTTCCTACAATAGGTATATTTAACATTTCTTTTTTATTATTAGACATCTCTATGATTTCTAATGCTCTTGGTTTAGTAGGATCTCTTCTAATAAGGCCCTTTTTCTCTAATCTCTTCAAGTGTCCGTGCACAGTTGAAGTTGATCTTAAATTTACAGCTTCACATATTTCTCTTACGGAAGGTGGATATCCTTTATTTTCTGTATATATTTTTAAAAACTCATATATTTCTAACTGTTTATCGCTTACTTCCATTAATAAAACACCTCACTTTATTAGGCATATTATAACATAAAATATTTATAATATCAAACTTATGTTCTTTTTAGAGTTAAAACAGGAATAAAAATTGATTATTATTATTATATTTGATATAATATAATTTATTGTAAAAAATAGATTAAATAATAGGTGGTGTTTTCATGAATATAAATAAATACACTGATGATGATATATGTGATATATATCCTAATAGAATATGTGATAACTGTGGTGATTGTCTGAAAGAAGAAGGAATAGATGTTAGAGCTATAAGAATAGAAGATATAGCTAAAACTATTGAAGAAAATGAATTTTTAGAAGCAGAGTATAAGAGTATGCTGGAAGCTTTAAAGGAAGAAGCAAATATGGAAGAAAATAATGAAGATGTTGAAAAGCAAAATTTAGAATATATAGATGCTTTTGATAACATAGAATACATAGATGACTTAGATTTCTTAGCAGAAGATCTAGATGATTCTACAGAAGAATTATTTCCTGGATTTAGAGTTTTAAAGAAAAAATAATAAAGTAAAAAGGAGCTGTTTAGACGGCTCCTTTAAAACTTATTACATAGCTTGTCCATTAAATATTATTATACTTTTGATAGTGGGTTAGAGTTAACAGCATCCCTTAATATTTCCTCATCTACGTGAGTATAAATTTGAGTAGTAGATATATTTTCATGTCCTAAGATACTTTGTAAGCTTCTTATATCTACATTTCCGTGTTTATACATTAGGGTAGCAGCAGTGTGTCTTAATTTATGTGGTGTATATTTCTCATCCGTTAATCCAGAGTTTGAGATATGCTTTTTAACTAATAGTTCCACAGTTCTTTTATTTATTGGTTTAAAGCGGGAGGAGAGTAGTAGATACTCCTTATCCCCAGGAAGGCATTTCGAATCATCTCTAACCTTTAAATAATTATTAATAGCTTTAATACAGGCATCATTTAAATATACAGTTCTTTCTTTATTACCTTTTCCTATAATAGTTAAAGTATCACCTTTAATTTTATCAATTTTTATTCCACAAAGTTCTGAAAGACGCATTCCACAATTTAAAAATAACGTTAAGATACAATAATCTCTATAGTAGTTTTTACTTTTTTCATCCAATGAACTTAATAGGTTTAAACTTTCATCTAAAGTAAGATAAATTGGATGTCTTTTATTTATTTTAGGTGATTCTAAATCTAATGTAGGATTATCTTCTATTATTTTAGCTTTTCCTTGAAGGAACTTAAAATATGATTTTAATGCAGCAACTTTTCTTGCTCTTGCATAGTTTCCATTATTTCTTTGCTTTTCTGCAAAACTTAAAAATGCATATATATCTGTCAGCTTAATATTTCTTATAAAAGTATTATCAATATCTTTTATATCTATTTCATGAAATTCCAAGGAAGGATCAGTTACCAAACCTTTATATATTTTTAAAAACTTAAAAAACATAGATAAATCAATTTCATAACCTTTAATAGTATTAGGAGATTTTCCTTTAATAGTCTCTAAATAATTAAGAAAATCTACAATGGATTGTGGTAAATTTTTAATTTCAAGTTTTTCTATACCATATTTATTCATTAATGAATTACTAGTTGAAATTAAATTTTCGTCAGATTTCAAATTTAAATTTGATGAAGAATTCTTCTTTTGTAGTTTTTGACCTTTTTTAATGCTTCGACTTATTCCAAGTTCTTTTAACCATATTTGAATATTTCTAACACCAGTATCATATATTTCGGCTAGTTGTGTAGTTGATAGTTTATGTATTTCTACAAGTTTATAAAGATCCTCAATAATAAATTCATATCCACGATCTACACCTAAATTATAATAGTTAGAATAAATTAGATGTATTTTTTTCTTATCTTTATTAGTTAACTCAACATTTAAAAGTCTGTTAACATCATCACTGTAGTTAAAATCTTTATATTTATATGTTATTTTTCGCATATTAGACATTTTTTCACCTCATCAAATCTTTGTTAAGCCTTGATTTCATTATATCACAGCTATTTTTCATTTTCAATATTGCGAAATTCACTAAATGTATATTTAGCGAAATAATTTTAAAAGTTTTTTCTTTAAACAATAAAAACATATTAAATATTATGTAAAGTAAATTTATATAAGCAATGCATTTTATCATTGCTTATATAATTATATCTTTAAAGGTTGCTTTCTTATATTTATTTAAAATAATTCCCGAAGTACTTATTGGTTTTGCCTCCAATAAGTAAGGCCAGATATTTTGATTATATCCTGAAATTTTAATTATATTGTTATGATTTATAATAGAAAATTTTTCTTTCAAGTTTTTTAAGTTCCATAACTTGATTTTAGGATACTTAAAACCTGCTTTTAACCATTTTTCTATAAAATCTTCTGAAATATGAAAATCTATATCTTCCTCATCGTTATAAATAAATAATATTGATTTTGGAGCTGAATTTATATTTATGTTTTTCTTTAATAATGTGAACAAAAGTAAATCTAAGGCTGAGTTTAAATCAATATTAAAATTTGTGTATTTATTATATATAGATTTTATGTTATTAACAGAATTCGATTCTGTTAATTTATTAAATTTAGGATTTTTCTTAAAAGACATATAATAGTTTTTAAATACGTTCAAATTTATTTTTTTGTATAAAACGATTACAAATAAAAGTAAACTTTTAGCATCATTATTTTCATCATCTTTTAAGCCGTTTATAATAAGTGAATCTTCTAATATCTTTGCATCTTTAATAATTATATCAAATAAATATCTTTCTATTTTCTTATTTAATCTTTCTAAATCCATACCATCATTTAAATAACTAATTATTTTATTCGGCAGAAAATTTTTGCTATAATGTTCATTTTTAAAATACAAATTATATTTTTCATTATCATTTCTAAGGAAAGCTTTTTTATATTTTGTTAAAGCTATTTTAGAAAGACTTTCATAATTAATTTTCTGATATTGTTTTGATGTAAGAAAACTTTCTACCAAGTTAAGTTTTCTTCTTAAAGTTGATAATAATTTTCTGTATTCTTTTGATGAGTAATTTAATAGTATTCTTGTTTTACGCCCTAATGCTCTACTTTCTTTTGATGATGAATTTTCAGATTTTAACCATTTTCCTAAATTTGAAGGTTTATTTGAATTTAAATCTTTTTGAATTTGCATTTTAAATAAATTAACTACTTTACCTTCTAAAGGAGTATCAAATAAAGCGTATAAATCATCCCATCTTCCGTATTTTGGGATAATTCTTATATTTTTTTCTATAATATCTGGATTTTCTTTAGCTAAGTATTTTAGTAAGATTCTAAATATTCTACGCTCCCCTAATCCACCATTAATACTTCTTATAAAGAATAAAAACTTTATACTTTCTTCTTTGTTAAATAATAATATAAATTTGAATTTATCAATTATTTCGTTTTCAGAAGCATTTCTTAAATAAGATATATCTTTAATAAAATTCTCAATAGCTATTAGAGAGCTTTCTCCTTCATGGTCAAAGTCCATTTCCGAAAGTTTATATAATTCTTTTCTAATTTTACTTAAAACTTCAGACATAACCCCCTCCTTAAATTAGCAAGACACATAATAATAGATATATTAATTTAATATAAATTAAAGCTGTTCGTGTCTTAATCAAGATACACTTTTTTTCTGTGCTGTAAGTATCTTCGCAGTATTATTTTATTATAAAGATATAAATTTTAGAACTTTTATTGTTTTATTTAATTAATTCTTAATATTAGAAATTAAATTTCTTAAAATTAATTCAGATTTAGAACTTCCATTTTTAAAACATCTAATTTGTTTATAATCATTTCCATTTAAATTGAAGTCTACTACATCTATCTTTTCTCCTTCATATATTACTGGATCTTTTTTACCTTTTAAAAATACATATAATTTCATTTGTTTTTTCTCCTCATTAAATAAAAAAAGTGCTATAGTATATTATAACTATAACACTTTTTAAATAAATATTACAAATTATTTATTTAAAAATATTAAATGGCTTTCCTACTGGTAAGAAAACTTTGCCAAAATGTTTATTTAATACTGCTGCTCCACATCCATAAAAAGATACTAAAGCTATTCCAAGCTCAGAATATGCAGCAAGATTATGAGCAAAATGTGGTACGATATTAAATGAATTTAATGTTAATCCTATAAATAAGAAGTCTATTAAAACAAATATCGTAAATAAAACTTTGTGAGTTTCCATAGCTCCAATAGTCATAAATATTGTAAATATTAAGTATGCTAAGAAAGCAAAACCTAATTGTTTACTATCTGCTGAAAGAGCTAATTTCTCTCCAAAAACACCATTTTGTATTAACCAAGTCATTCCCATTGCATACCAAAAAAATGCATATGCTCCAAATGCAGTAGCACCAAAAGTATTATTATGCTTAAAGTCATTTATACAAGCAAATAATTGAGCAGTAGCTCCTAAGAATATAGCCCAAGGTAATACTAACGATACTCCACTTGTTAATCCTAATTTTTGAGATGATGCTACTAATGTAATTACAGCTAATCCAAATAATCCTAAGGCTGATGGGTCAGCTACTAAGATTTTTACTTCTTTTGTTCCTTCCATTTTGTCCTCCTATGTATGTATATATAATAACCTTTAAAAGATTATCAAATTATAAGAGTGTTGTCAATGAACTAAATGTAAAGATTAATATTTTATTCTGGAAATATTAACATCACTAACTAAGTTCTTAAAGCTATACATTATTAATACTTTATCAAAATCATTATTATTATAGAAATCATTAAAACTCCCTATAAAACTTCTCAAATCTACTATATAAACTTCGTTATAATTATTGACTAAAAACTGAATAAATGAATTAGCATAAGAATCTTTTATAACTAATATTTTTGAATTATCTTTTAAAGAGTTATTTTTAATGATAGTTAGTCCGTTGTTTCCTCTTAAAAAAGCTGAATATTTATCACTACTACTCCACTTAGAATTATCATTTAATCCATCTACTTCTACTCCATCTATGCTTACTTTAATATTATTAATATCATAAAACAGTATATAATCTTCTTTTACGTTAAAATTCTTAGATTTTGAGAAGTATGTACCTAGAAAACCATCTGCTCTATTTTCATTTAAATCAGTAATATCAATAGGAGGTATATTATTTTCATTTACAAATTCCTTATAAGCTAAATATGCACCAAAAGAAGTCCAGTGATGGTCAGTTTTATAGTATATATATCTTTCTTTATTACTAGTAAGTGTGTCTATTATATTAACTACTTTTACATTATTTAATTTATTAAACTCTTCATTTATATTATTTATGTATTCAATCTCATTCACTAAATTGACGCCATAGGGTAAAAACTCTGGATATATACTAAAAGATTCAGGTATTATCATAATATTGAAATCAGAGTTATTTTCTGATATAAAACCTTTTAGCGTATTAATATTCTTATTTAAATTTATATCATCTATAGTATCAAACTTATCAAATAAAAAATTATTATCCCCATAAATAATTCCGTTATTTTCCTTCTTACCTAAGGAAAACTCACAAAAAGATTTTATGTTTATCCATGAATTTCTTAAAAAAAATTGATCATTTATGTATCTCTCATAATCTTTAAAGTATCTGCCTACTTTAAAATCATCATAATAAAATTCCGGTTTCTGTGCTAAGGATCTATTTTCAAATATAGAAAATTCAATATCTTTATTTGATATATCAATTATACTAATTAGTAAAATTAATGATATTATAGAAAAACTTATAGGATATTTCTTTATAAAGTTCATAATTTATAACTCCAGTTAAAATCTAAAATATAAAAATGGATTGTATGTACTATCTACTAAATAAGCAATTGATAAAATGAAGATAGTTACAATTATAATTGATTTTATTGCTTTATTCATTTTCATATATACCTTTAAAATTAATGGTGTTGAACATATGAAACATATAATAAAAACTACAAAATAATTATTAAAATAATAAATCCAATCAAGTGTAAAGTTAAAAGAAAACATTCTCCTTATATAAATACTTAATAAGCTTATATCATCAATTGCAAATATGGTCCATCCAATTAACAAGAAAAAGCTAGTATAAATATGAGAAAAAACTTTATTTTTATCTAGGATTATATTGAGAAATCTCTTTTCTAAATATATTAATAAAAAGAAGAATAATCCCCAAAGTATAAAGGTATATTCTGCTCCATGCCAAAATCCTGTTAAAAACCATAATATAAAAAGATTAAAGAAAAATCTTTTCTTATTAACTCTATTTCCTCCTAATGGTATATAAATATATTCTTTAAGCCAGGAACCAAGTGTTATATGCCATCTACGCCAGAATTCACTAATACTCCTAGATATATAAGGAAAATTAAAGTTTTTAGGGAAATTAAATCCTATAACTCTACCAAGCCCTATAGCCATAGATGAGTATCCACTAAAATCAAAATATATTTGAAATGAAAATGCTAATATTCCTATCCAAGCTAAGGGCATAGATATATCATTTATATTTTGAGAGTATATTTCAGTCCAAAGCATACCTATATTATTAGCAATTAATACTTTTTTACCTAGACCTAGTATAAATTCTTCTAGACCAACTTCAAAATTATCCAAGGAATTAGTACGTTTCTTTATATCTTTACTAATGTCTGTATATTTTACTATTGGTCCAGCAATGAGCTGAGGAAATGATGAAACAAAGGCACCAAAGTCAATTATATTCCTTTCAGCTTTAATCTTTCCTTTAAATACATCAATAGAATAAGATAAGGTCTGGAAAGTATAAAAGCTTATACCTAATGGTAATGATAATTTTATGCTTTTTATAGAAGTAGAAAATATTAAATTTATATTATCTATAAAAAAGTTAAAATACTTAAAGAAAAATAACATTCCCATATTGAAAATTATAGAAATCAAAAGAAAATATTTACACTTAGTCTTATTTGTAAAATTATTTTCTATTGCTATTGCTACAAAATAGTCAACTACTATAGAAGCAATCATAAGTGGAAAGTATATAGGCTCCCCCACAGTATAAAATATTAAACTAAAGATAAGTAAAGTAAAGTTCTTATATCTTTCTGGCATAATAAAATATACTATTAGAAAAATAGGTAAAAATCTAAATATAAAAATTAAGCTACTAAATACCATAATATCCTTTCTAAAAAAGCCAGATAAGAAATTATTCTTATCTAGCTTTTAAATTTATTATTCAAAACATTCATCAACAGCAGCTTCTGCAGCTTTAACATCCTTATTAACTAATAATATAACGTAATTACCTTTTTCCTTAAAAATAGCCTTTTCTAATTTTTCTTTTTGATCTGGTAAATAAGCATTTTCTCTTTCTGTATCTAACATTTTTTGTAATGAAGCTTTTACAGAGTCTATTTTACCGTCTTTAGCTTTTACTACTACTGCCATATCAGCTGAGTTAATTATCATTGCCTTTATAATTCCAAAGTCCTCTACATCTTCTAAGTTAAGATATGCTAAGTCCTTAGCCATTTCTTCATCTAATTCCATAGGCATTTGCATTGGAGCCTTTTCTTCAACATTCTTAACTACATCCATTGCAGTTAATCCTTCCTTTAGTTCATTACCTTTTGTATTGCTATTAGTACATCCAATAAATGAAATACATAATATTGAAATAAATAATACTTTTAAAAGTTTCTTCATGTTGTATCTCCTTTTAGTCATAATTATAGTATTTTTACACAAATATTATACTATATTTACAATAAACATAAAAGTAATTATTAATTTTTTTTATATTCATTTATTTTTCTATTTATATCCTCTAAATACTCTAATCTTTCATATTTTAATAGTAATTCTTCTTCTAAGGATTCTTTTTCTTGAATTAACTCATTTAATGCACCATAATTTGTTGAATTCTTAAGCATTTTATTTTCAACTTCAGTAATATTATGTTCTAATTTTTCTATAATATCATATATTTCTTCAAACTCCTTTTGCTCCTTAAATGTAAACTTTGGTCTAGTATCTTTACTCTTATAGCTTTTATCTATTTGCTTCTTATCATTGGTATTTGTAGTTAATGTATTATTAGCTTCTTCATATTCTTTGTAAATTAAATAATCACTATAATTACCTACATATTGTTTTATTATTCCATTACCTTCATATGAGAAAATCTTATTACAAAGTCTATCTAAGAAATATCTATCATGAGATACTATAATTACTACTCCAATAAATTCATCAAGAAAATCTTCTAATATTTTTAATGTTTCAATATCCAAATCATTTGTAGGCTCATCTAAAATAAGAACATTTGGAGATTCCATTAAAATTCTTAATAAATGTAGTCTTCTTCTTTCACCACCAGAAAGTTTTTCAATTGGTGTATACTGTAATGTACCGTCAAATAAAAATCTTTCTGCCAATTGAGAAGCTGTTATAGTATATCCATCTTCAGTTGGAATATTTTCTCCGCCATCTTTTATATAATCTATAGCTCTTTGATTTAAATCCATATGAGTATTATCTTGAGAAAAAGTCCCTATACTAACTGTATCACCAAGTTCAATTGTTCCATGATCTGGCTTTACAATACCTGTTATCATATTTATTAATGTAGTTTTACCAACTCCATTTTTACCAACAATACCAATTCTATCATTCTTAGAAAAAATATAGCTTAAATCTTTAATTAAAGTTTTTTCACCATAAGATTTTGAAAGATTATTAATTTCTATTATCTTTTTACCTAATCTTCTACCTATAAAAGGCAGCTCTATATCTGTATTAACTGATATACTTTCAGTATTAACTAAATCTTCGAATCTTTGTAATCTTGCTTTTTGCTTAGTAGTTCTTGCTTTAGCACCTCTTCTAACCCATTTTAATTCCTTTAGTATAAGTTTTTGTCTTTTTTCCTCTTGAGCTGCTTCTACTTGCAATCTTTCAGATTTCTTTTCTAAGAAATCACTATAATTACCCTCATATTGATAAAGGGAGCCCCTATCTAATTCTATAATCTTATTTGTTACTCTATCTAAAAAATACCTATCATGAGTTATCATAATTAAGGCACCTTTTCTATTATTTAAATATTCTTCTAACCATTCTATAGAATCTGAATCAAGATGGTTAGTTGGTTCATCTAATACTAATAATTCGCATGGAGTTATTAAAGAAGAAGCAAGAAATACTCTTTTCTTTTGTCCACCAGATAGTTCAGACATTTTTTGATTAAAATCCTTAATACCTAGTTTTGTTAATATATTTTTAGCATCACTTTCTAAATCCCAAAGATTCATGGTATCAATCTTGCTTTGCACCTGTATTAATTTATCATTTAAAGATGTATCAAATGTAACTCTATCTAATAAATCTTCATATTCCATTAAAAGCTGCATCTCAGGAGTATCTCCTTTAAATATTTGTTCTAATACAGTTGAATTATTGTCATATACTGTTTCTTGTGCTAAATACTCTATTCTAATATTCTTTCCCTTTATAACCTTACCATCGAAGAATTCATCTCTACCAGTTAATATTTTAAGTAAGGTAGACTTTCCAGCTCCATTTAAACCAATTAAACCAATTTTATCACCATCATTAATATTTAAATCAACATTTTTTAACAATACTTTTTCACTATAGGTCTTATTTATATTTTCCAATGTAATTAAATTCATATCAGTCTCCTTATTTTTATCTATTAGTTTATATGTATATTTTAATTAAAAAAATAAGCTTAGACAACT
>NZ_JBNPON010000034.1:0-37950 GCF_050315195.1 Clostridium sp. SGI.024
CGTAAAAAGATTTAAGTTCTACAAATTTAAATACATTTAATTAAATTATTTTATAAATACTCTAATTTTCTTGTTTTTTTTCTCTTTTTCTATTATTGATACACCAGGATAAGATTACGTATTTCTTTTATCATCTAACCTAAAATAATAAAAAACCACAATCAACTTTATTTTAAAATTGATTGTGGTTTTGATATTATTTATTCAATATCATCTAAATCGCTTACCATATCTACTTCATTTTCAATATCTACGCTTGAAGATTCTATTTCATTTATTTCGTTACTTTCTTCTAATGTCAATTGTTCTTCTTTCTCTTCATTGCTACCAGATATTTTTGCTATTGCAGCAATTTTTTCTTCATCTGATGTTCTCATTAGTGTTACACCCATTGCTGATCTACTAGTTACTGAAATATCAGAAACATTAATTCTTATTGCAACTCCGCTTGTATTTATTAACATAAGCTCATCATCTAATTTACATACAGTTGCACCAACTACTTTTCCGGTCTTTTCAGATATCTTATATGTTATTAATCCTGTTCCACCTCTTCTTTGTACCTTATACTCAGTAATAGGTGTTCTCTTTCCAAATCCATTTTCACTTATAACTAATAAATCTTCTCCCTTAACAGCTATATCCATACAAACTGCAACATCATTATCCTTTAGATGTATTGATTTAACTCCTGATGCAGTTCTTCCCATTGGTCTTACATCAGTTTCATTAAATCTAATAGCATTACCTTCTCTAGTTGCTATTATTATATCTGCATCTCCACGGGTTACCTTTACCTTAAGAAGTTCATCACCATCTCTTAAATTAATTGCAATTAATCCATTCTTTCTTAAATTCTTAAATTCACATAGAGGTGTTTTCTTAACTAATCCTTGTTTAGTTGCCATAAATAAGTATCCTTCACTTATGTCATCTCTTATAGTAAGTACTGTCTCTATTCTTTCATCTGATTCAATTGCAATTAAGTTTATTATATTAGTTCCTTTAGCAGTTCTTCCTGCATCAGGTATTTCATAAGCTCTTAATTTATATACTCTTCCTCTATTTGTAAAGAATAATACATCAGAATGAGTTGAAGTTATACTTACATGCTCTACAAAGTCATCTTCCTTTGTAGACATTGCCTGTATTCCTCTTCCACCTCTTCTTTGAGCAGAATAAGTATCAGCTGATATTCTCTTAATATAGCCTGAATGAGTTAATGTAACTACTACTTCTTCTTCTTGAATAAGATCTTCTATGTCAATTTCATTCATTACTTTTTCTATAGTAGTCCTTCTATCATCACCATATTTTCTCTTTATTTCTATAAGCTCATCTTTAATAACTGATAGTAATTTTGCTTCATCTTCTAAAATTGATTTTAAGTATTCTATTTGTTTCATAAGTTCATCATACTCTTCTTCAATCTTATCTCTTTCAAGACCTGTTAACCTTCTTAGTCTCATTTCTAATATTGCTTGAGCTTGCTTATCACTTAATCCAAATCTATCTATTAAAGTGCTTTTTGCTATTTCTGAAGTTTTAGAAGATCTAATAATGCTTATAACTTCATCAATATTATCAAGTGCAATCTTTAATCCTTCAAGAATATGAGCTCTTGCTTCAGCCTTATTAAGTTCAAATATAGTTCTTCTAGTTACTACTTCCTTTTGGAATTCTATATAATAACTTAAAACTTGTTTTAAATTTAAAACATGTGGCTCATTATTTACTAATGCTAACATAATAACTCCAAAAGTATCTTGCATCTTAGTATGCTTATATAATAAATTTAAAATTACATTTGGGTTAGCATCCTTTTTAAGTTCTATTACGATTCTCATACCTTCTCTATCAGATTCGTCTCTTAAATCTGATATTCCAACTATTTTCTTGTCTTTAACTAAATCAGCTATATTTTCAATAAGTTTAGCCTTATTTACCTGATATGGAATTTCTGTAACTATAATTTTATGTCTATTATTCTCTTCTTCTATCTCTGCTTTAGCTCTAACTATTACTCTACCCTTACCAGTTTCATAAGCAGCTCTTATTCCTGACTTACCCATAATAATAGCTCCTGTTGGAAAATCTGGTCCCTTTATTACAGTCATTAGATCTAAAACTGTTGCTTCTGGATTATCAATAAGCATTACAGTTCCATCTATTATTTCTCCTAAGTTATGAGGAGGAATATTGGTAGCCATACCAACTGCTATACCTGATGATCCATTTACTAGAAGATTTGGATACCTTGAAGGTAATACTACTGGTTCCTTTTCTTCTCCATCGAAGTTTGGGATAAAATCTACAGTATCTTTATTTATATCTCTTAGCATCTCTACTGCTATTTTATTCATCTTAGCCTCTGTATATCTCATAGCAGCTGCACTATCTCCATCTACAGAACCAAAGTTACCATGCCCATCTACAAGCATATATCTCATTGAGAAATCTTGTGCCATTCTTACAAGTGCATCATATACAGAAGTGTCACCATGTGGATGATACTTACCTAAAACTTCCCCTACAATTCTTGCACATTTTCTATAACCTTTTTCTGGAGACAATCCAAGATCATTCATTGAGTGTAATATTCTTCTATGAACTGGCTTTAATCCATCGCGGACATCTGGAAGAGCACGACCAACTATTACACTCATAGCATAGTCGATATAACACCTCTTCATTTCTTTATTAATATCTATATCTATAACTTTTCCTTCATTTAAGCTCATGTACCTCACCTCGCTTTAGTACTAAATATCTAAGTTGCTTACCTTCTTAGCATTTTTGTGTATAAATTCTCTTCTTGGTTCGACTTTATCGCCCATCAATATAGTGAATATTTCATCTGCAGCTATTGCATCTTCAATAGTAGCTTTTAATAATATTCTTTTTTCAGGATCCATAGTCGTATCCCATAGCTGAGTTGCATTCATTTCACCTAAACCTTTATATCTTTGAATATTTGTAGCATTATCTTTACCACCAATTTCATTTAATAAAGATTCTAGTTCTTGATCTGAATATGCATAATACTCTTTCTTATTCTTTTTTACTTGGTAAAGAGGAGGCTGAGCTATATAAACGTGTCCCCCATCTAATAGTCCCCTCATATATCTAAAGAAAAATGTTAATAATAGCGTTCTAATATGAGCTCCGTCAACATCGGCATCTGTCATAATTATAATTCTATTATATCTTAACTTGCTTTCATCAAAGTCATCACCAATTCCAGCACCAAATGCAGTAACCATTGACTTTATTGAATCAGCAGTTAATATTCTATCTAATCTTTGCTTTTCAACATTTAATATTTTACCTCTTAATGGTAATATTGCTTGGAATCTTCTATTTCTTCCTTGCTTAGCTGATCCCCCCGCTGAATCTCCCTCAACTATATAAATTTCACATTCTAGCGGATCCTTAGATGAACAATCTGCTAGTTTACCTGGAAGTGCTGATCTTTCTAAGACTGATTTTCTAGTTAATTCCCTGGCCTTTCTAGCTGCATCTCTTGCTCTTGATGCCATTAAAGCTTTTTCTATTATTATTTTTCCTACATTAGGATTTTCTTCTAGGAATGTAGAAACACCCTCTCCAACTATTGAATCTACAACACTTCTTACTTCTGAGTTACCTAACTTAGTCTTTGTTTGGCCCTCAAATTGTGGTTCAGAAATCTTAACAGATACTACAGCTGTTAATCCTTCTCTTATATCATCTCCAGATAAATTCTTATCATTTTCTTTTAAATGATTAAATCTTTTACCATAATCATTTATAACTCTAGTTAATGCAGTTTTGAAACCTGATAAGTGTGTTCCACCCTCAATAGTATCTATATTGTTTGCAAATGAATATAAGTTTTCATTATATCCATCATTGTATTGAAGTGATATTTCTGCAATTATTCCGTCCCTTTCACCTTCCACATAAATAGGTTCTGGATGTAATACTTCTTTATTTCTGTTTAGATATGTAACAAACTCCTTTATACCACCCTCATAGTGATATATTTCTTGCTTATCCTCTTCTCTCTTATCAGTTAAAACTATCCTAATTCCTTTATTTAAGAAAGCTAATTCTCTTAATCTATTTGCTAATATTTCAAAATCATATTCAGTTTCCTCAAATATTTCACTATCTGGCTTAAATGAAACCTTAGTTCCATGTTCTTCTGTTGAGCCTATTTTAACTAAATCAGATATAGCAACTCCTCTAGAATATCTTTGTTGACATACTTCTCCATCTCTTGATACAGTTACTTCACACCATTCAGATAATGCATTAACAACTGAGGCACCAACCCCATGTAATCCTCCAGATACTTTATATCCGCCACCACCGAATTTACCTCCAGCATGAAGAACTGTCATAATTACTTCTACAGTAGACTTTCCCATCTTAGGATGTATTCCTGTAGGCATACCTCTCCCATTATCTATTACTGTTATGGAATTATCTTCATTTATGAATACTGATATTTCATTACAGAATCCTGCTAAAGCTTCATCTATACTATTGTCTACTATTTCATAAACAAGGTGGTGCAATCCCCTTGAGCTAGTACTCCCTATATACATTCCTGGTCTCTTTCTAACAGCTTCTAAGCCTTCAAGGACCTGAATTTGACTTTCATCATAACTTTGTTTGTTATTTTCCAACATAATCTCCTCCTTTTAATGAACTTTAATTTTAACCCTATGAAGATTAAAAATTGGAACTATGGATTATACTCTATATTAGTTCTCTTTGTTAAAGTTGAAGATGATATTGGAGATAAGTATATTTTACTCATCTTATTCACTTCAGCTATAACAAAAGATTTAGGCTTCTCTTTAGAAATCCTTTCTACAAACCCATCTTCCTCTGCCATTCTTAAAAATGCACTTGTATCTGAACTATACATAGTGGTTTGTAAATCAAATATTCCAATTATATCCTTAATTGGAACAACAACATTTTCTCCTAAATGTAAAAACATAAGAATTCCTCCCTTAATTTAGGATTTCACCATCCTTAACCTTAAAGACCCTCGAACTATCATCTAAATAATTTGTGAGATCCTCTATTCCTGTACATGTTATTATTGTTTGAATTTCACCTATAGTACTCAAAATATATCTTTTTCTATTGAAATCCAATTCTGATAAAACATCATCTAGCAATAATACTGGATATTCTGATGTCAATTCCTTTATTATTTTTAAAGAAGAGAATTTCATAGTAAGAACAGCACTTCTTTGCTGACCTTGTGATCCATAACTTTTAGTATCTATACCATTAATAAGCACAATAAAATCATCCCTATGCGGGCCAATACTAGTTAATCCCTTTTCAATATCTTTATTTCTATTTTTTTTTAATTGCTCATAAAAACAACCTTCTATATTTTCTAAGTCCCTTACTGTACTTATATATTTAAATTCCACATCTTCTTTTCCTGAAGATATATCATTATGTATATTCTTTCCATAATAATTTAACTTATTAATATAATTTAATCTTTCTTTAATTATGTTAAACCCAAAATTAGATAGCTGGATATCATATATATCTAAAACATCTTTATCAACTTTTCTTTTCTTTAAAAGTATATTCCGTTCATTTAAAACTTTGTTATACTGAACCAAATTATAATAATATCTAGAATTTAACTGACATAATTCCATATCTATGAATTTTCTTCTTACACCTGGAGAATCCTTAATTATTCGTAAATCTTCAGGTGAAAACATAACAACATTAAAGTTTCCAAATAATTCTCCAATTTTTGAAGCTTTAATCTTGTTTATTCTTATTGCCTTTTTTCCATCCTTAAGTATATTAATATCAATAGTCTTATCTAATCTATCCCTGCCAACTAAAATACTAACAAAAGCACTTTCTGCATTCCAATTAATTAACTCTCTATCTCTTGAAGTTCTATGGGATCTAGCAAATGCACAATAATAAATTGCTTCAAGAATATTAGTTTTTCCTTGAGCATTATCCCCCATAAATACATTTACATTTTTCCCCAGTGTTATATTTAAGGATTTATAATTTCTATAATTTAATATTTGTATTTTCTTAATATACATTATTTACACCTATTTTTAATTATAACATATTAGAGGAATAAAAGTAATTATTAGGTTAATAGTAATTATATTACTTTATACTTCTCACCATTAAATTCTACCACATCACCTGGTCTAATCTTTTTTCCTCTTTGAGTACATACTTCCCCATTAACCTTAACCATTTCATCTAAGATATACATTTTTGCTTCAGACCCTAATGAAGCTGCTCCACACCATTTTAAAAAAGAATCTAACTTAATAAATTCAGTATTTATTTTAATTTCATTCATTTTCCAATCAAATGCATATAAATTCAAATTTTATGCATTTTCTCCCTTCTATCTTAATAACCTAACTGGTAATACTAAATACTTAGAATTATCAGTATTCTTGCATTTAATAACACAAGGACTAACACTTGAAGTCATTTCTAAAATAACCTCATCACCATCTATATTTTTTAGAACATCTATTAAATATCTTGAGTTAAATGCAATTTGAATTGAGTCACCTTGCAGATTTATATTTACTTCCTCTCTAACTTTTCCCAATTGAGAATTGGATGTTATAATAACAGTCTCTTCTTGCACATCTAATTTTATTAAGTTACTATTACTATCCTTTGCCATAAGTGAGGCTCTTTCTATACAATTTTGTAATTCTTGTTTCTTAACTTCAATAGAAATCTTATGTTCTTGAGGAAGTAAAGATACATAATTAACAAATTTTCCATCTAGTAATCTTGAAATTATCTTAGTTTCACTTAAATTAAATAAAATATGATTATCAGTAAAGGTAATTTTTACTATTTCATTTGTATCTTCTAATATTCTTGAAACTTCATTTAATGTCTTTCCTGGGATTACCACTTCAATATTATTATCATTGTCTAGAAATTCTGATCTTATAGCTAATCTATATCCATCTAAAGCAACAAGATTTAAATTTCTATCCCTAACCTCAAATAATATTCCTTGTAATATTGGTCTTGTTTCGTCTTGAGCTATAGCAAAAGATGTACCCTTTATCATACTTTTTAATATATTTTGTGGAACTTCCACTGTTAGGTTTTCATTTATTTTAGGTACTTCTGGATAATCTTCTCCATTCATATAAACTAAATTGAAAACTGATTTTTCACATGTTATTTGTATAATTTCATTTTCTAAAGTTTCAATAATAACATCTGAGTTTGGAAGTTTTCTTATTATTTCTCCAAATATCTTAGAGTCTATAACTAACATTCCTTCTTCTATTATTTTAGATTGAACCTTTGTTTCAATAGATACATCCATATCAGATCCTATTAATGTCAATTCGTTATTTTTAGCTGTTATATATATTCCTTCTAGTATAGGCATTGTAGTTTTACCTGTTATAGCTTTACTAGCAATTGAGATACCTTCTTGTAGTTTTTGTTTTTCACAGATGAATTTCATATAAAAACCTCCTTGATTTATGAACATATAATATTAACAGAAGTAATATAAATATATAGATAAATATATAGATAAATATATAGATAAATTATAATAATAGTAGTAGTAGGGGCTGTTGATATGTTGATAAGTACATCTAACCCTTATAAATACTAAAAAGTTAGTAAAAAAATAGTGTGGATAAGTGAAGCAAAAAATACATATCTTATCCACAGTATTAACAAGCAATATTGTTTTTAGTAGTTATCCACAAACAATTCAATATATTTATGTACAGCTGTTAGTTAATTTTGAGTTAGTTTCTTTGTTATATCATTTACTGTATGTTGTAAGCTCTCATCAGTGTTTAAAGCATCAGAGATTTTTTCATATGCGTGGATAACAGTTGTATGATCTCTTCCACCGAACTCTTCCCCTATTTTTGGCAATGACATATCTGTTAGTTTCCTACTTAAGTACATTGCAATTTGTCTAGGATATGCTACATTTCTTGTTCTTCTTTGAGATTTTAGATCTTCTATTCTAAGATTAAAATATCCAGCTACAACATCTTGTATAACATCAATAGTTATATTTTTATTTTGCTTATTAGAAATTATATCTTTTAAGGCTTCACTTGCTAACTCTACAGTAATAGGTCTATTAGTAAGTGAAGAATAAGCTACTATTCTAATTAGAGCTCCTTCTAGCTCTCTAATATTAGATTTAATTTTGGTTGCAATATATACCATTACTTCATTTGCAACATTTAATTTTTCTACATCAGCTTTCTTTTTTAAAATAGCCATTCTAGTTTCAAAATCTGGAGGTTGGATATCAGCTATTAACCCCCATTCAAATCTTGAACGAAGCCTATCTTCCAAAGTAGGTATTTCCTTTGGTGGTCTATCAGATGATAGAATAATTTGTTTATTTGCATCATGTAATTCATTAAATGTGTGGAAAAATTCTTCTTGAGTTCTTTCTTTTCCAGCAATAAATTGAACATCGTCTATTAGAAGTATATCTACATTTCTATATTTATTTCTAAATTCTTCATTTCTATCATCTCTAATAGCATTAATAAGTTCATTAGTAAATTTTTCAGAAGATACATATACTACTTTGGCATTTGCATTATTTTGAAGAACGTAGTGGCCTATAGCATGCATTAAGTGAGTTTTTCCAAGTCCAACTCCTCCATAAATAAATAAAGGATTATAAGCTTTAGCAGGGGCCTCTGCAACAGCTAAAGAAGCAGCATGGGCAAATCTATTACTATTACCTATGACAAATGAGTCAAATGTATATTTAGGATTTAATGTACTAGACATTTCATCATTTACATTAATTGATGATTTATCATCATTTTTTTCTTCCTTTTCTTCAATGTCTTGAATATCAGATGCTACTATAAAATCTACATTATAAACTTTAGAACAAGCTGCTTCTATAGAGTTTACAACTAAATCCTTATACCTTTTTTCTAATATATCTTGAGTAAAGGAATTTGGAACACTGATTTTTATAGTATTGGAAGATATAGAAAGAGGCTCGCAGCTTTTGATCCATGTATTAAAGCTTACTTCACTCATTTCACCCTTTATAATATTTAATGTTTTTTCCCATAATGATTTAAGATCATTATTCATTTTATATCCTCCATAAAAAAATTTTTTATTAAAATATGATAGTTAATAACAAAATATCAACACAATTATTAACATACATTTTTATATGTTAATAAGCTTAATATAGATATCCACATGTTAATAATTATGTTAAAAAAATAATTAAATTTAAGTTATCCACAATATGAGTATGTACAGTTTTTAACATTATTAACACTGAATAAATGCATTAATTAAGCTAAAATATAGTTTTTAAAATAAAAAACAATAAAAAAGCGAACAAGTTATTAACAATTTAATCCACAGATGTGGATAAGTTCACTTAAAAATTAAATTATTCACAGTCATAACTTATAATAACATAAGTTAAATAGAGTATTCAATAAGTTATCCACAAATTATATGATATTATTTATTATATTTATCAACAGGACTTGAAAATTATAGTGTATTGACATAAAAACATGATATATATATAATGATAAGGTAAATCTAAAATTAGAAGTATAGTTTTTACTATAGAAATTACAATATTAAAGGGGGTGTAATGAAATGTTCATGACATACCAACCAAAAAAGAGACAAAGAAAAAAGGAACACGGATTCAGAAAAAGAATGAAGACTTCATCAGGAAGAAATGTTCTTAAGAGAAGAAGACAAAAAGGTAGAAAAAGATTAACAGCATAAGGGCCGCAAATAGTGGCCTTTTTTCTGCAATAGCAGGAAAAAAGGAGTTTAAAATTTCTAATGATATACAGGTTAAGAAAGAACAATGAATTTAAATTAGTTTATAGAAGAGGAAAGTCTTTAGCTAATAATCTTTTAGTTATTTATATATATAATAATAGAAGAAATAAAACGATAGATGGAAATACTTATAATAAGGTAGGAATATCTGTAAGTAAAAAAGTAGGAAATAGTGTTGTCAGAAGTAGAAGTAAACGATTGATAACAGAAAGCTATAGACTAAATGAAAAAAATCTTAAAACTGGTTATGACTTTGTTTTTATAGCTAGAAATTCTATAGAGGGAAAGAGCTTCTTTGAAGTTGAGGAAGCAATGAAAAAACTTTTTTCAAAGGCAGGCTTATATAAGCAATGAAGAAATTAATTTTAAAATCTATAAATTTATATAGAAAATATATTTCGCCAATGAGACCACCAACATGCATTTATGTTCCAACATGTTCAGAATATGCAATTGAAGCAATAAATAAATATGGAGCTTTAAAAGGTGGCTTTTTAGCTATAAAGAGAATTTTAAGGTGCCATCCTTTGGCTAAGGGTGGATATGATCCGTTAAAATAAGGAGGCTGTGCTCAAAATATGATGAAATTCTTAGAACCTATTACAAATTTTTTAACTATTATATTTGAAGGTATGCATAATGTAATATTAAACATGTTTAATATGGAGCCTAGTGGGGTATCTTATATACTAACTATAGCTTTATTTACATTAATAATAAGATTACTAATACTTCCTTTAAATATAAAAGCAAACAGATCAAATGCAAGAATGCAAGAAATTCAACCTGAATTAAATGCTATTCAAAAAAAGTATGCTAATGATCCTCAAAAAATGCAAGCTGAGTATTCAAAATGCATGAAGGAAAATAACGTTAGTATGTTTGGGGGATGCCTTCCAACATTATTACCATTACCAATACTTTTTGCACTTTACTATGTATTTCTAAATATAGATAAGTCATCAGTAATTCATCCATCATTCTTATGGATACCAGATGTATTTGAAAAAGATCCATTCTTTATATTACCAGTTTTATCATTCTTAAGCACATATTTACCAAGTTTATTATTAACTAAGTCCATGCCTAAGAATGAAAATGGTACACAAATGAATATGGGCTCAATGAATTTAATGATGGCAGGTATGATGGGTGTAATGGCCATTAACTTTAGTTCACTTCTAGTAATTTACTGGATAATAGGTGGAGTTATTCAATTAGTTCAAACTTATTTCTTAAATTACTTACCAGCTATGAAGAAAAAAGCAGAAAAAGAAGAGAACGAAAAGAATAAAATAATAGAAAATGCCAAAAAAGCAACACCAAAGACTAAGAGAAAAAATTAAATAATTTAGTATTATTAGGTGGTGATTAGGGTATGAAAACACTAGAAATGACAGGGAAAACTGTAAATGAAGCATTAGAAAATGCTTTAAAAAGTTTAAATCTTACTGAAGATAAGGTTGAATATGAAGTTTTAGATGAAGGTTCTAAGGGATTTTTAAATCTTATAGGTACAAAGCCTGCAAAGATATTAGTTAAAGTAAAGAGAGATTACAAGGAAGAAGTAAGATTATTTTTAAGAAATATACTTAATAGTATGAAGGTACAAGCGGAAATAAGAATTAGAGAAGAAAATGATATAATTCATATTAATTTAACTGGACCTAAAATGGGGATAATTATTGGATATAGGGGGGAGACGTTAGATGCCCTACAATATCTAACTTCATTAGTTGTAAATAAAGATCATAACCTTCCGTATAAGAAAGTAGTATTAGATACTGAAAATTATAGGAAAAAGAGAGAAGAAACTTTAATTAGAGTTGCTGAAAAAACTGCATATAAAGTTAAAAAAATTAGAAGACCTTATAAACTAGAACCAATGAATCCTTATGAGAGAAGGATAATACATTCAGCTTTACAGGATAATGAATATGTTTATACTTTTAGTGAGGGGGAAGAACCTCATAGAAGAGTAGTAATAGATATTAAGAAATAAAGGTGGGGAGGCCGTTGAGCTTCCTTACCTTTTCTTTTTTATTTATTTTGACTTACTATTAATTGTTTTGTAAAATGAATATTAGTTAAAAGGGATATACTATGAATATAGACTTAATTTAGTCAAGACAAGGAGGATAGAAGTTGAAAGAATTTGATACAATTTGTGCTATATCTACAGCTATTGGAGAAGGTGGAATTGCTATTATTAGAGTATCTGGAGACAGTGCCTTAGATATTGTATCTAAGATATTTAAGCCAAAGAATGGCAAGGATATTAAAGATATGAAGACTTATACTATGAGATATGGACACATAATTGACATAAATAATGAAGATTTAATAGATGAAGTAATTATAAGTTATATGAAGGGACCAAGAAGCTTTACAGCTGAGGATACTGTAGAAATAAATTGTCATGGTGGAGTAACATCTACAAATAAGGTTTTAGAAACTGTTATAAAAGCAGGAGCAAGGCTTGCAGAACCAGGTGAGTTTACTAAGAGAGCATTTTTGAACGGAAGAATAGATTTATCTCAAGCAGAAGCTGTTATGGATTTAATAACAGCAAAAACTGAACTTGCCATGAAATCTGCATTAATGCAAAGCAATGGATCTTTATCACAAAGAATTAATAAGTTAAATGAATATCTATTAAATGTCTTAGCATTAATAGAATATGCAGTTGACTTCACTGAAGATGATGAAGAAATAGATCCTACAATACCAATTAGAGTAAAAGAAAGCTTAGAAAAAGCCCATGAAGATATATATAAATTACTTAAGAGTGCGGATGAAGGAAAAATAATAAGAGATGGATTAAGCTTAGCTATAGTTGGAAAACCAAATGTTGGAAAATCATCACTTTTAAATGTACTATTGAAAGAAAAAAGAGCTATAGTTACAGACATAGCAGGTACAACTAGAGATGTTATTGAGGAATACATTAATTTAGATGGAATACCTGTAAAAATTATAGATACGGCTGGAATTAGAGAAACTGAAGATATAGTTGAAAAAATTGGTGTAGAAAAATCCAGAGAAAAAATAGATGAAGCTGATTTAGTATTATTAGTTTTAGATTCTTCAAGAGAGCTAGATAAAGAAGATAAAGAAATAATTGATGCAATTAAAAATAAGAAATCAATAGTATTACTAAATAAAATAGATTTACATAGTAAAATAGATAATTCAATATTAAATAATTTCGAAAATATAATAAAAATTTCAGCTAAAGAAGATATTGGAATAGATGGTTTAAAAAATGAGATTAAGAATATGTTCTTTAGTGGTAAAATAGATAGCGAGAGCTTAATAATATCAAATTCAAGACATAAGCAAGCTTTAATTAGAGCAGGAGAAAACTGCAATGAAGCTCTTATAAGATTAAATAATAATGAATACTTAGATTTAATTTCAATATTCGTTACAGCAGCATTAAAAGCTTTAGGTGAGATTACGGGATCAGAGTTAGAAGAAGATTTAGTTAACAAGATATTTAGAGAATTTTGTTGTGGAAAGTAGGAGATAGATAAATATGAAATATAAAGCAGGAGAATATGATGTAGTAGTTGTTGGTGCTGGTCATGCAGGTTGTGAAGCAGCACTAGCATCAGCAAGAATGGGATTAAAAACATTAATTTGCACTACAAATCTTGATTCTGTAGCTATGATGCCATGTAACCCTAATATAGGAGGAACTGCAAAAGGTCACTTAGTAAGAGAAATTGATGCATTAGGTGGTGAAATGGGAGTAAATATAGATAATACTTTCATTCAATCTAGAATGCTTAATACATCAAAGGGACCAGCAGTTCACTCATTAAGGGCTCAAGCTGATAAGAAGAAGTATCAATACAGAATGAAGAGTGTCTTAGAGGAACAAGAAAATTTATCTTTAAGACAATTAGAAGTAGTAGAATTAGATATAAGAGATGGAAAAGTACAAGGAGTTCTAACAAAAAATGGTGGATACTTTAGTTGTAAAGCTATTATTTTAACTACAGGAACTTACTTAAGAGCAAGAATTATAATTGGAGATGTAACATATAATAGTGGACCTAATGGTTTATCAGCTGCTAACGAATTATCACAATCATTAATAGATTTAGGAATAAAGTTAAGAAGATTTAAAACTGGTACTCCAGCAAGAATTAATAAGAGAAGTGTAGATTTCTCAAAGATGATTGAACAACCTGGAGATGAGAAAATAGTACCTTTTTCATTTATGAGTGAGGATATTTCAAGAGAGCAAGTTTCTTGTTGGTTAACTTATACTAGCGAAGAAACACATAATATTATTAGAGATAATATAAATAGATCCCCAATGTATAATGGATTAATCGAGGGGGTGGGTCCTAGATATTGTCCATCAGTTGAAGATAAAGTTATGAGATTCCCAGATAGAGAAAGACATCAGTTATTTATAGAACCAGAAGGTGAAGATACTCAAGAAATGTACGTTGGAGGAATGTCATCTTCATTACCAGAGGACGTTCAAATACAAATGTTAAGAACAGTTCCAGGGTTAGAAAATGCTGAAATTATGAGAACTGCTTATGCAATTGAATATGATTCAATTGATCCAACTCAATTAAAACCGACTTTAGAATTTAAGGAATTTGAAGGCTTATATGGAGCAGGTCAATTAAATGGAAGTTCAGGCTATGAAGAAGCTGGAGGACAAGGTATAGTTGCAGGTATAAATGCTGCACTAAAAATTAAGGGATTAGAGCCTATGGTATTAACTAGATCAGATGGATATATCGGAGTTTTAATTGATGATTTAGTAACAAAAGGAACAAATGAACCTTATAGAATGATGACTGCAAGGGCAGAATACAGATTATTATTAAGACAAGATAATGCAGATTTTAGATTAACTGAAATAGGACACAAGGTAGGTCTTGTTACAGAAGAAAGATATCAAAAGTTTATAACAAGAAAAAATAATGTAGAAAATGAAGTTAATAGATTAAAGGAATTACAAATAACAAATAAGAAAGAGGTTAATGACTTCTTAATATCTAAAGGGTCTGTGGAATTAAAAAAACCTATTAGTTTTTATGAGTTAATTAAGAGACCAGAACTTGATTATTTTAGTTTGTCAGAATTAGATCCAGAAAGACCTGATTATAACGAAGATATTGGAGAGCAAATTAATATTATAACTAAGTATGAAGGATATATAACTAGTCAACTTGATCAAGTTAATCAATTTAGAAAATTTGAGAAGAAATTAATTCCTGAAGACATAGATTATAAAGAAGTTAAAGGCTTAAGAACAGAAGCAATACAAAAATTATCAAATATTAAGCCTATAAGTATAGGGCAAGCATCTAGAATATCAGGAGTTTCCCCAGCAGATATATCTGTATTATTAATTTATTTAGAGCATCAATATAAGAAATAAAATTTAATGGAGGAAATATGGAATATTTTCAATTAATGAAAGAAGCTTCATTAGAAGCAGGGATTGATTTAACTGAGAATCAGTATAATCAATTTATAGAGTATATGAAGCTTTTACAGGAATGGAATGAAAAAATAAACCTTACAGCAATAACTGAAGATGAAGAAGTAATTAAAAAGCATTTTATAGATTGTATAAAGGCTTTTAAATCTGATGCTGTAAAAAATGCTAAAACTGTTATAGATGTAGGTACTGGAGCTGGATTTCCAGGCCTACCAATTGCCATAATGAATCCTAATATTAATGTTACATTATTAGATTCATTGAATAAAAGAATTAACTTTCTAAATACAGTTGTAGCAAAATTACAACTAAAAAATGTTGTTACAATTCATTCAAGAGCAGAGGATGGAGCGAGAAAAGTAGAATTAAGAGAAAACTTTGATGTTGCAACTTCTAGAGCGGTTGCTAACATGGCAGTTTTATCAGAGTTTTGTTTACCTTATGTAAAGCTAAATGGGTACTTTGTTGCACTAAAAGGACCTGCAATAGATGAGGAAATTAGAGAGGGCAAAAAGGCTATTGAAACTTTAGGTGGAGAATTAGAAAGTATAATAGAAGTAAATATTGAAAAATCTGATTTAAAACATAATATTGTGGAAATTAAGAAGATAAAGAAATGCCCTAAGACTTATCCTAGAAAGGCTGGTTCAATTAATAAGAAGCCTATTAAATAGAATATTCTACAGAATGTATTAAGGAAATTAGTCGATAAAATATATAATAGATAGATATGTGGATTCATTTAGATTTTTATAAAGTATATTAAATGAATTTGTCTTACAAAATTAGGAAATAAAAGAAGGAAATATATAAAAAAAGTAGAATTTTTAAATTATTGAGTTTAGTGGAAATTTATTTTAATAAGGGATGGTTGAGTGCATATGAATAGAGAAATTAGTAATATAAGTGTTAATAAAATATTTCCAAATACTTATCAGCCAAGAAGGTTTTTTAATGAAGAGGCATTAGAAGAATTATCTCAATCTATAAAGGAGCATGGGATAATACAACCTATTACTGTTAGGAAAAGGGGAGAAAGTTTTGAATTAGTAGCAGGAGAAAGGCGTTGGAGAGCTGCAAGAATGGCTAATCTGGAGGTTGTTCCTTGCAATATAATAGAAATAACAGATACTGAATCTGCTGAAATTGCTTTACTTGAAAATTTACAAAGAGAAGATTTAAATTTTATAGAAGAGGCTGAAGCTTATTTTAATTTAATTAATGATCATAAATTTACTCAAGATGAATTAGCAAAAAGAATGGGAAAAAAGCAATCAACTATTGCTAATAAGTTAAGAATATTAAAACTTAGTCATACTGTCAGAGAAGCGTGTCTAGAGAATAAATTAACAGAGAGACATGCAAGAGCTCTTTTATCATTACCAAATGAAGAATTACAACTTAGTGTTATAAATAAAATTATTAAGAATTCTTTAAATGTTAAAGCTACAGAAGAATTAATAAATAAAGAGTTATTAAAAATAGCTGGTGAAGAATTAAATAATAAGAATAAGAAAAGAGTAAAGAGTGTTTTCCCTGCAAAATTATATGTGAATACTATAAGACAAGTTTTTGATAAGTTTAATATACCAGCTGAATATAAATTTAAGGATGATGAAGAATTTATTCAAATAACAGTTAGTATTCCTAAAAAATAAAATGAAACATAAAAATTAGAATATAAATAATATTTAAAATGAAGGAAAATCCTATTGTTCATGTTAGATTATTTAAATTTAACACACAATATGATGATTTCTTCATTTTTTTATTACGTTAACCTTTCAATATTTAGTAAAACTATATATAATAATATTGGGAAGGGGGGTGAAGCTCTAAATTAGAGCTTTTTTAGATGAAGAAAGTTTGTATATTTAATCAAAAAGGTGGAGTGGGGAAGACTACGACAAACATCAATTTATGTGCCTATTTGGCAATGGAAGGATATAAGGTACTAACTATAGATATAGACCCACAGGGAAATACAACTAGTGGATTAGGATTAGATAAGAGAAATTTAGAAATGTCTATGTATGACGTAATTACTTCTGATGCATCATTAAAGGATATAATATTAAAAAGTGAACTTGTACAAAATTTATATATAGCTCCGTCTACTATGGAGCTAGCAGGTGCAGAGGTTGAAGTAATTGGAAAAGAAAATAGGGAAGTTATTTTATCAAATAAAATAAAAGAAATAGAGGATGACTATGATTTTATATTTATAGATTGTCCACCTTCTTTAGGTGTTTTAACAATTAATGCTCTTACTTCAGTTCAATCTGTTTTAATTCCTATTCAATGTGAATTTTATGCATTAGAAGGAGTTGGACAACTTATTAATACTATTAAGTTGGTTAAAAAGTCATTAAATGAAGGGTTAGAAATAGAAGGTGTAGTAATGACAATGTATGATTATAGAACCAATTTAAGTAATGAAGTTTTTGAAGAAGTTAAGAATTTTTTCAATGACAAAGTTTATAAAACAACTATTTCTAGAAATATTAGACTAGCTGAAGCTCCAAGCTTTGGCTTACCAATTATGTTATATGATGAAAAGTGCAAGGGAGCAGATTCCTATAAAGCATTAACTAAAGAATTTTTAAGTAGACAATAGGTAGGTGATAAAATGAATAAAAAATCAGCTTTAGGAAAAGGATTAGGTGCATTAATACCTAATGATATTCTAGTTAAAGAAGATAATAACCCCTCTTGTATAGATATAAATTTAATTAAGAGTAATGAGAAACAACCGAGAAAGTCCTTTGATGATGTAAAGATAGCTGAATTAGCACAATCAATTAAGGAACATGGAATTATTCAACCTATTATACTTAATAAGAAGGATGACTATTATACAATAGTTGCAGGGGAAAGAAGATGGAGAGCATCTAAGTTATTAGGGTTAAAAGAAGTTCCTGCAATAGTAATGGATTTAAGTGACAAGGATATATTAGAAATATCATTGATAGAAAATATTCAAAGACAAGATTTAAATCCTATAGAGGAAGCCTTAGCATATCAAAAACTTTTATCAGATTTTAACCTAACTCAAGAAGAACTAAGCAAGAGAGTTGGAAAATCAAGAGTAGCTATTAGTAATACAATAAGGCTTACAGCACTTTGTGATACTGTGAAGCAATACTTAATAGATGAAGTTATCACAGAAGGACATGGAAGAGCATTATTAGCAATAGAAGATCCTAAACTTCAGAGTGAAATAGCACAAAAGGTTATTGATGAAAAGTTATCCGTTAGAGAATTAGAAAGATTAATAAAATCATTTAAATCTGATAAGAAGACAAGAGAAAAAACAAGAGAGATAAATCCATATTATAAAGATGTTACTGAAAGACTTCAAAATTATTTCGGAACTAAAGTTAACATAAGTAATAAGAATAATAAGGGAAAAATAGAAATAGAATATTATTCAGATGAAGATTTACAAAGAATATTAGAAATAATTAATTTATAATGTTTCACGTGAAACATTTATAATAATTTAATCTAATGTTTCACGTGAAACATTAGATATTAGCTGACATAAGTTTAGGAGGGAATAGAAGAGTTGGAAGCTTTAATTAATATAATAAATGAAAATATGAACTATATAATAATAGCTTTATTAGTAATGATATTATTACTTTTTATTATAGTAATTTCATTAATGGTAACTACTAGAAAACTTAAAAAGAAATATAAAAGACTTACTAGAGGAGTTAATAATAAAAATTTAGAAGAACTTATTATTTCAAAATTTAATGAGGTCGATAAAGCATCAGCTAAAGCAGATGAAGCTATCAACCAATGTAAGATTATTAAAGACGAAATAAAGGGATGCGTTAATAAAGTTTCTGTTATTAGATATAAAGCCTTTTCTGATATAGGAAGCGATTTGAGTTTCTCAATAGCAATTTTAGACTCTTATAATGATGGAGTTATAATTACTGGAATATACTCTAGACAAGATAGCATTACATATGCAAAACCTGTAGATAAAGGTATATCTAGATATGAGTTATCAGAAGAAGAAACATATGTGTTAAATGATGCAATTAATAAAAAATAATATTAGAAGAGCTATTCAATCTAGGATAGCTCTTTTATATTTATAGAATAATATTAAAATTTATATTTGGCTAAAGGATTAGTTCTTTTCTTAATATAACTCAATTAAAAGTACAATATATATACGGTAGTGTTATTTAGTTCATTAATATATTATCTGAGCTATCCATAAGCCTATTAATGAAATAAAATATACCATTGGTTATGCAATCAGCTAAGGACATAACTGTAAATAGCCTTGTGTTTTGTAATATAAGAAATTCATAATTACTAGCTATATTTACGATACCAGTAATACTCAAATCTCCTATAGGGGGTAAATTTTTATTAACAGCAAGACCAGGAAAAATAGGAGCTTTATCAATAAAGACTTTTCCAATATTATTAATGCTTCCAAGGCAGGAATCAATAGCAACAATATAAGGATTTTTAAATGTGGATTTAATTTTAGAAATTATATCTATTAAATTTTTAGAATGTATTGGTGATTCTAAAGTGCCATAAATAAAAATATTTAGTTGAGATAAGTTTTTAAAATGATTTTTTGATTTATATCCAATTAAGGGACCTAAAGAATCACCAGTACATCTATCAGTACCTATACAAATAAATATAATTTCTCTATTTGATTTATATACATCAACTAATTCTTTATATAAGAAATTTCCAATTTTAATATGTGAATTTGGAAATAGGGAATCTACATTAAATTTATCTACTGTCATTTAAAAGCCTCCTTTATTGAAATTATTGACAATAAAGGAGGCTAGTATTCACTTTACAATTTTATTTATAGAATTAATAGTATATTCTATATCTTCTTTAGAATTAAAATAACCTAAACTTAATCTTACTGTGCCAGTTGGAAAGCTTCCAATAGTTTTATGAGCTAAAGGTGCACAATGAAGACCAGAACGGTTTTTTATTCCAAAATCTGAATCAAGAACAAAGGATAATTCAGCAGTATCAATATTTTTAGCGTTAAAAGACACACAAGAAGTGTAATTTTTACTGTTAGTATCTTCATATAAAACAATACCATTAATATTTTTTAATTCTGAAACTAGTAGGTTTCTTAAAAATTTATTTTTTTCATAAATAGTTTTTAGACCTTGAGATTCTATAAATTTTACACCTTCCATTAAACCGATTATTCCAGGCATATTAAGAGTACCTGATTCAAATTTATCAGGTAGAAATTCAGGTTGCATAAGGGAATGAGATAAACTTCCAGTACCTCCAAACATATAAGGCTTACAAATTTCATTTAATTCGTCACTTATAATAAAACCTCCTATACCTTGAGGGCCAAAAAGGCTTTTATGACCAGTAAATGCTAAAGCACTTAGATTAAGTTCATTAAAATCAAGGTCTAAGACTCCTGCTCCTTGAGCTGTATCTAATATAAAGTGTATGTTATTATCTCTACATAGCTCACCTATTTTTTTAATAGGTTGAATACTTCCTGTTACATTAGAGGCTTGAGTTATTATTATATACTTTGTATTTGGTTTTATTGCATTTTGAAAATCATCTATATTTATAAATCCAAAAGGATCAGCATTTATTATATCTAATTCAATAACACCTAAATTTTTTAAATTTATTAATGGCCTAAGAACAGAATTGTGTTCCATAGAAGAAGTTATAATATGGTCACCATTTCTTAAACAACCATTAATTAATATATTAAGAGAAGTAGTTATATTATTTGTAAAAATAACATTTTCTATTTTATTAAAATTAAAAAAACTAGCAAGTGTTTCTCTAGCTTCTAGTAATAATCTATTGGATTGCAATCCATTATCATGATTTGAACGTCCAGGATTACCACCTATATTTGTTAAAAAATTATATATGCTATCTATTACATTTTTAGGCTTAGGAAATGTAGTGCTAGCATTATCTAAATATATGTTATTCATGAAAATAACTCCTTTATAAAAATATTAAACTATAATAAAATTATAAAGTATATTATATTCATTTACAAAAATATATATAATATAATTAAATGTAAAATATATAAAACTAGGAGGAGAAGATGAATTATTATATTATAGTTTTTAAAAATACTTTAGATGCGATGAATGGAGAAAAGTCTTTAAAGGAAGAAAATTTTATTTTTAAAATGATGCCAACTCCAACAGCAATAACTCAAAGTTGTGGAATTTGCATAAGAATAGAAGAAAAAAAATACATAGATGAAATAATTGAAAGGAATATTATCAGTTATAAAAACATTTATATTAAGGAAGAGAATGTTTTTAAAAAAGTTATATAGGAGAGCAGTTATATGAATTACTTAACATGGGTCACAAAAAGTGTAAATGAAGCAACAGGTAAAGTTTCTTATAATTTCAATTGGGATAAAGCTTTAGATAGTGCATTTAATTTAATTGAAATAATAATTAGCAAAGGTCTATATCTTATATTATTAATAATAGCTATGTATGCAATTATTAAGATAGGTAATAAGGCTATAGATAAATTTGTTACCAATCAATCAAATAGTAAATTAAGCTTTTCAATGGATAAACAAAAAGCTATTACGGTTGGAGCAATACTTAAGAGTATATTAAAGTATGCAGTATATATTTCAGCAGCAGCTATAGTAATAGGAAGTACTTTTAAAGTTTCTGCTGGAGTTTTAAGCGCTATAGGTTTTGTAGTAGGTATAGGAGCTCAAAGCTTAGTAAGAGATATAATAAACGGATTTTTTATAATTTTTGAAGACCAATATGGTGTTGGAGATTATGTGACTATAGATGCTTATAGTGGTGTTGTAGAAAATATTGGTATAAGATCTACTGCTCTAAGAGATTTCAGTGGCGATATACATAATTTACCTAATGGATCTGTAACTGAAGTTACTAATCATTCAAGAGGTGATATGAGATTTATAGTTGATGTAGAAATTGCATATGAAGAAGATATTGATAATACAATTAACATTATTAAAAATACTTGCAAGAATTTTGAAAAAGATAATAAAGATACGTTAAGAAATGAAATAGAAGTTTTAGGGGTTATTTCATTGAATGCATCTGGAGTAACTATAAGAGTTGTTGGTAAGGCAAAACCTATGTCTCAATGGAAGTTGGAAAGAGATTTAAGAAAAGATATTAAGATAGCATTAGATAAAGCAGGAGTTGAAATTCCATATCCAAAGACACAGTTAATAAAAAAAGATATTGATTAATTTTAGGAGGTATATATGATAGATAATTTTGATTTAGGTGATATTGTTGAAATGAAAAAACAGCATCCATGTGGTAGTAAGGAATTTGAAGTCATTAGATTAGGTGCAGACATAAAAATTAAATGTACAGGATGTGGAAGAATAGTAATGCTTCCAAGAAGTAAATTCCAAAAAGATGCTAAGAAAAAAGTGACTTAATGGCAAATTTAAATAATATCTTGCAAAGAATATAAAAAAATGTTAGAATATTTAATTGTAATCCCTGCTGTGTAGAGCACAGCCAAGGTCCGAGGGGAGGAGGTGAAAATGATGAGAAAGTACGAAACTATATTTATACTACACCCATCATTAGACGAGGAAGCTTGTAAGGCTGCAATCGAAAAATTTAAAGGTGTAATAGAAAATGGTGGAGGAACTATAGAAAATGTTGACGTTTGGGGTAAGAGAAAGCTTGCTTACGAAATCGCAAAGGTTAACGAAGGTTTCTATACATTAATCAACTTCAATGCTGATGCAGAATTACCTAAAGAATTAGACAGAGTATTCAGAATTACTGATGGTGTTATAAGACACATCATAGTTAAACAAGAAGCGTAAGAGGTGATATTGTTATGAATAAAGTAATACTTATTGGAAGACTAACTAAAGATCCAGAGTTAAACTTTGCTGCTGGAAGTGGTACTGCAGTTACTAGATTTAGTTTAGCAGTAACAAGACCTTTCAAAAAGGATGAAACTGATTTTATTAATTGTATTGCTTTTGGTAAAACTGGTGAAACAATAGCACAATATCTTACAAAGGGCAGACAACTTGCTGTTACTGGAAGCATTAGAACTGGTAGTTATGATGCTAAGGATGGAACTAAGAGATATACAACTGATGTAGTTGTAGATTCATTTGAATTCATTGGATCAAGTAACAACGGTGGTGCTGGAAGAGATCAAAATTCATATAATAATGGATTTGGTTCTTCAAATATGGGTTCTGATTATTCAAATTCATCAAGTAACTTTGGTGGAAATTTCGAGGAAGATATGACTCCTGTAGATGATGGAGATATGCCTTTCTAAAAAGTCTAAAAAAAGGAGGGAATTAGCATGAAAGATATGAAGAGATCTGGAAAAATGAGAAGATCTAAGAGAAAAGTTTGTGCTTTTTGCGTAGATAAAGCTGAAACAATAGATTATAAAGATATTACTAAGCTAAGAAAGTTCGTAACTGAAAGAGGTAAGATATTACCAAGAAGAATTTCTGGAACTTGCGCTAAGCATCAAAGAGAATTAACAAGTGCTATAAAGAGATCAAGAAATATAGCATTATTACCATTTACAACTGAGTAAAGTAATTAACCCCTGTTATTTCAGGGGTTTTTTGTTATACTAATACACTATTATTTTTACAAAATATGTAAATAAATTTATAAGTTGTTGCATTAAAAGTCAAATATATTTAAAATATATACAAGGGTATTAGTATAGGGGTGGGAAGATTGAAGAGAGATGATTTAAATATAATGGCCAATATAAAAATGATAGAAAAATTAAAAGCAAACCTTTTAAGTATAATAGCTGAATTTTATCATTTATTAACTAAAGGAAGTAATGTAGCTCAAGATGCTATTTTAAATTGTATATCAGGAGCTGTAATTATTTTATATGTTTTAGCTCAAAAGCTTGGATATTCATGCAAAGATGTTGATGATGATATGAAGAAAAAAATACAATTAGGAATTGCTGAAGAGCATGAATATGAAAGTGATGGAAGGAGCTTAAGTAAACTTCAATTACATTTAAAGGAGCACCATTAATATTATGAAATGGAATGAGTTATATAAAAAAAGGCTTAATAGAATTAAATCTATAGTTATACCAATTATCTTTGTAGTGGCTTGCATAGCATTATATTATATAAAGAGTATTTATTTAGGGAGTTTTTTACTAGTATTATTTACAATATTTATCATTGCAGATTATTTAAATAAGAAAAAAATAGAGAATAGCTTAGAAAATAATGTAGAAAAGATTAAAGAAGAAATTAAAGAAAAAATTATCAAGGATATTGATAACAATATTTTTAATCTAGTATTTCCACTTGCTATAATAAAGGAGTCAGGAGAAATTTTTTGGTATAATAAACAATTTAAGAAATTTACACCACAGGAAGATCCTTTAGGACTAAATGTAGTAAGCATTGCAAGAGGGTTGAATTTATCAAGATTACTTACATGTGATAGAGACTTACATCAAAAAATAAAAATAATTGATTCATTTTACAAAATATATGCTAGTAAAATAGATGATAATAATTTAGAAGAAAATTTATATATAGTTTATTTTAACGATATTGGAGGAAATAAAAATATAGAAAGTACAAAAGAAAGCATAATGATTATTGAGGTCGATAACTTGTCTGAAATATTAGAAACTACCATGGAAAGCGATAGACCTATGCTAGTTGCAGAAGTAGAAAAGACTATAAATGCATATGCTCAAAGACTTAAGGCTATGATAACTAAGTATGATTCTAATAAGTATATACTATCAGTTCAAGATAAGTATATAGATGAAGAAATAAACAATAAGTTTTCTATTCTAGAAGAGGTATCTGAAATAGATAGAGGAAATAAGTTTGAAGTTACATTAAGTATAGGAGTAGGAAGAGGAGGAACCTGCCCTTTGGAAAATAATTCCTTTGCGAGTTCAGCTAAAGAGTTAGCATTAGGTAGAGGTGGAGATCAAGTAGTAATAAAAAATAATGAGAAAATTAAATTCTTTGGAGGTAATACAAGAGAAATAGAAAAAAGAACTAGAGTTAGAGCTAGGATTATTTCTCATACTTTAAAAGAGTTAATATATGAAAGTAGCAATGTATTTATCATTGGACATAAAAATCCTGATATGGATTGCTTTGGTTCATCTATAGGATTATCAGCTGTTATTAGACAATTAGGTAAGAGTTGTAATATAATATTAGGAAATGAAACAGCAGCAATAGATTATTTTTTATCTAAGTTAAAGAAAGATTCAAGATATGATAAGCTTTTTATATCATTAGAAGATGCTTATGAACAAATTAATGAAAAAACATTATTTATAATAGTTGATGTTCATAATTCAGGATATATATTAGATAGAGAAATATTAGATAAGGCTCAAAGAAAAATAATTATTGACCATCATAGACGAAGTCCAGATATAGTTGAGGGAACAATATTAAATTATATTGAAGTATATGCTTCATCAACATCTGAAATGGTAACAGAAGTCATTCAATATATGGTACAAAAACCTAACTTAACCAAGTTAGAAGCTGAGGGATTACTTGCAGGAATATTTATGGATACTAAAGGATTTTCCTTTAAAACTGGAGTAAGAACTTTTGATGCTGCTTCATTCTTAAGATCTTTAGGAGCAGATACAATAGAAGTTAAGAAGATGTTTATGGATAATCTTGATGATTATTTAGTGATAGCTGATACAATAAAATCAGCAGAAGTTTACGGGAATCTGGCTATAGCAGTAACACCGAAGGGAGTACAAAAATCCTTTATGGCTGCAAGAGCAGCAGATGAGTTATTGAATATAGCTGGAATTAATATATGTTTCGTATTAATAGAAATAAATAACAATATAGTAATTAGTGCTAGGTCTATAGGAGAATATAATGTTCAAGTAATTCTTGAAGAATTAGGTGGTGGAGGCCATATGAATATGGCTGGAGCACAAATAAGTAATGTATCAATAGACGAAGCAAAAAAAATACTTAAAAAATCAATAGAAAAACATTTGAAGGTTGGTGAATAACATGAAGGTAATATTATTACAAGATGTTAAAAAATTAGGTAAAAAAGGTGATGTTATAGAAGCATCAGATGGATATGCAAGAAATTTTTTATTTCCTAGGAAATTAGCTGAAGAAGCAACTGCTGCAAACATGCATGTATTAAATGCTAAGAAGGAAAATGAAAGAAAGAAAAAATTAGCAGAATTAGAAGCAGCACAAAAATTAGCAGCTGAATTAAAGGGAAAAGAAGTTAAAATTGAAGCTAAAGGTAATAATGGAAGATTGTTTGGAGCTATAACAAGCAAAGATGTAGCAGAATTAATCAATAAAGAATATAAGTTATCAATAGATAAAAAGAAAATTGTTATGGATACAATAAAGGTTGCAGGTAGTTATGATATAGAAATTAAATTATATCCAGAGGTATCTACTAAGATGAAAGTAATCATTGTAGAGCAATCATAAGGAGGACTAAGTTTGAAGACTTACGATGAAACAAACATAGAAAGTTTATTAGACAGTGGGTTATCTTTAGATGCACAAGCTAATGTGATAAATCAGATATTAAATAACGTATTAGATGAGGGAGCAGTAAGAGCTAGAATTGTAAGATTTAAATTACAAAAGTATATAAACTCTACTAATATATGTGAAAGAATATATGCTTTAAACGTAATAGCTTCAGATGGAAAAGGGGAAAAGGTAGTTCCAAATGAAGAAGAATTACGAGGTGTATTAGAAGATACTATTTACTATATATCAGAAAATATAGCAAGAAAGTATGTCCAAAATAAGATTGAGACACAGGTTGAAAAGGCACTTCAAGATAGGCAAGATAAATTTATGGATGATATTAAGTTGTCTATAATAAGAAAACAAAAGGGACCTGAAAGCTCAAAGACAACAAAGAAGTTAGAAAAATTAGAAGAATTAGATGCAAAGAAAATAAATAAAAATCTTATGAGCCTTTTAAGACCAGAAACCTTTGAGGAAATTGTTGGTCAAGAAAGAGCTATAAAATCTTTAATTTCAAAAATGTCATCGCCATATCCACAACATATAATTTTATATGGTCCACCTGGAGTTGGTAAAACTTCAGCAGCCAGACTTGCACTAGAAGAAGCAAAAAAATTAAAATTTACACCTTTTGATGAAGAATCAAAGTTTGTTGAGGTGGATGGAACTACTTTAAGATGGGACCCAAGAGAAATTACCAATCCTTTATTAGGATCAGTACATGACCCAATTTATCAAGGAAGTAAAAAGGACTTAGCAGAAATTGGAGTTCCAGAACCTAAGACAGGTTTAGTAACTGAAGCTCATGGAGGAGTTTTATTTATTGATGAAATTGGAGAATTAGATGAAATCCTTCAAAATAAGCTATTAAAGGTTTTAGAAGATAAGAGAGTTGAATATTCATCTTCATATTATGATCCAGATGATGAAAATACTCCAGGATATATAAAATATCTCTTTGAAAAAGGAGCTCCAGCAGATTTTGTATTAATAGGAGCAACAACTAAAGATCCAAGCAAAATAAATCCTGCTCTAAGATCTAGATGTACAGAAGTATATTTTGAACCATTATCAGTAACAGATATTATTGGTATAATAGAAAATGCAGCAAAAAAATTAAATGTAAGCTTAGAAGATGGTGTTGCTGAACTTATAAGTAGATATACAATTGAAGGTAGAAAGGCTGTAAATATATTAGCAGATGCTTATGGATATTCACTATATAACTCTAGGGAAAAAAGTGAAACTATTACATTAAAAGATGTTGAAGAAGTTATATCTATAGGTAGATATGTACCATTTGAATCCTTTGATGATTTGGAAAGCTATGAAGTAGGTCACACTTATGGCCTAGGGGTAAGTGGATTTTTAGGCTCAACATTAGAAATTGAAACTGTGGTTTTTGAATCAAAGAAGCCGGGAATGGGAACTGTTAAATTTAATGATACAGCAGGTTCTATGGCGAAGGATTCTGTATTTAATGCAGCATCAGTAATTAGAAGAATAACTGATAAGGATATTAAAGATTACGATGTTCATGTAAATATAGTAGGTGGTGGAAGGATAGATGGTCCATCAGCTGGTGCAGCTATAACTGTTTCTATAATCAGTGCTTTATTAGACAAACCAATTAGGCAAGATGTGGCGATAACTGGAGAAATATCATTAAGAGGAAAAGTAAAACCAGTAGGTGGCATTTTTGAAAAAATCTATGGAGCAAGAAGAAAGGGAATAAAGCTTGTAATTATTCCTAAAGCGAATGAAAAGGAAATCCCATTAGATTTAAATGATATAGAAGTTAAAGCTATAAGTACAATTGAAGAATTAATGGAAATAGTATTTGAAAAATAAAATAAATTAAGAGCTGATAAATATTAATTGAGCTAACTTGATAGGATAATAACAAGAAATCAATACAATACTTATCAGCTTTTTTCTAGTGAGAAATTTTGATATAATATATTTATTATAAAAAGGAAGGAGGTTACAAATTGGATACACCAATAATGAGAAGCTTGCCTCAAAGCTTAGAAGCAGAACAATCTGTTATTGGAGCAATGATAATAGATAAAAGTGCAATAGCAAAAGCTTTAGAAAAGTTAAATGAGGAAGATTTTTATAGAGATGGTCATAAAGTTATATTTAAAGCTATTAGGGAAATGTTCTCTAAAGATATGGCTGTTGACCTTGTAACCTTGTTAGAATACCTAAAATCAACAGATAAGTTAGAAAAAGCAGGTGGAGTTACTTATATATCAGAAGTAAGTTCATCAGTAATTACAACGGCAAACTTAGAGGCATATATATCAATAGTAGAAGATAAGTCAACTTTAAGAAAATTAATTAGATCTGCCACTAGCATAATAGAAGAAAGTTATAATAAACAAGATAGAGTAGATGAAGTTTTAGACTTAGCTCAAAAGAAGATATTTGATTTAGCAGAAAAACAAGGGTCTAATGATTATGAACCATTATCTAATGTATTAGAAAGGGGCTTTTTAGAAATTGAAAGGCTATTTAATAATAAAGGGTCTATAACTGGAGTTGGTTCAGGAATAAGAGACTTAGATGCAAAAACATCAGGATTTCAAAAAGGAGATATGGTGCTTATTGCTGCCAGACCATCTATGGGAAAAACAACATTCTCTTTGAATATTGCAGAAAATGCAGCCTTAAGAGAAGGAAAAAGTGTAGTTATTTTTTCTTTGGAAATGTCAAAGGAACAATTAGCTTATAAATTACTTTGTTCAGAAGCAAATGTAGATATGCTAAAGCTTAGAACAGGTAATTTAGATGATGATGATTGGGAGAGAATAGCAAGAGCTACTGGGCCTTTATCTAAGGCTAAAATATACATAGATGATACTGCTGGTCTTAGTGTAATGGAAATGAGATCAAAATGTAGAAAAATAAAAATGGAGCATGGAATAGATATGATATTAATTGACTATCTTCAATTAATGAGTGGTAGTTCAGGCAGTGAAAGTAGGCAACAAGAAGTATCAGAAATATCTAGATCCATAAAAGCTTTAGCAAAGGAAATGGAGTGTCCTGTTATAGCTTTATCACAATTATCTCGTGCACCAGAACAAAGAGCAGATCATAGACCGATGTTATCTGATTTAAGGGAATCAGGATCTATTGAGCAAGATGCTGACGTTGTTATGTTCTTATATAGAGATGAATATTATAACAAGGAAACTGAAGATAAAAATATAGGTGAATGTATAATAGCTAAGCAAAGAAACGGCCCAGTTGGAACAGTTAAGATGGCATGGATTGGAGCTCATAGTAAGTTTGCTAACTTAGAGCTAGTTTATAAAGAATAATTAAAAAAATGCCATAAACAAATCAAAATTAATAATGAAAAATGTAAAATATATTTCCTATTATTTTATAAGAAATTAATATTTTTTACATTATACATTTTTAATAATGGAGCTGTTACAACAGCTCCATTATTTTTAGCTTTTAAGAATTTTTAAGTAGATATAATTAGCTTGTACAGAATTTTCTAAGGTATTAATATCTACTTCATTTAAATAAAACATTCTTTTAAAACTTAATAAGTTATTATACTTATTTCTTAAGGAGAGGTTTAAAATAAGAAAGTTATTTATGTGTTTCACAATTATTTCTTCTTTGGTTAAATCCTGCAGAAAAATATAAATATCATAAAAATTTTTTTTATCAATAACTTTTATAATAGGATTTTTAGATTTATTGATTGAGTTAATTTCTATTATATTATCTTTCATAACTATCCCTCCTTATAAATAGTTTGTATTATATTAATAAAGCTATCCTATGAGTATAATGGAGAAGTTCATAAATTATAAAAAACTAAGCAATTTATTTATAATAAAAAATAATAAGGAAGTGAAGGAAATGAATAAAAAGATAGGTTTCATAGGTTGTGGTAATATGGGAAAAGCCATTCTTACAGGAATATTATCATCTAGTGAAGTAGCTAATGATAATATTTATGTATCTACTAAAAGTGATAAATCAAGAAAAAGTATTGAAGAGGAATTCAAGGTTAAAACTACATTAAATAGTAATGAGGTTGCTAAGTTTTCAGACATATTATTTTTAGCAATTAAGCCAAATGTTTTTAAGGAAGTATTATTAGACATAAAAGACCATATAAATAAAAATGCTATTATTATATCTATTGCTGCTGGAATATCAATGGATAATATGGAAGAATGGCTTGGAGATGACTATAAGATAGTTAGAACTATGCCTAATACGCCAGCATTAGTAGGAGAAGCTATTTCAGCTATTTATCCTAATAAGAATTTAAAAGAAAATGAAATTGAAGAAGTATGTAAAATTTTTAAAATGTTTGGCCAATATGAGATATTAGAAGAAAAATATTTTCATGGATTCATTGCATTATGTGGATCTTCTCCAGCCTATGTATTTATGTTTATAGAAGCTATGGCGGATGCAGCTGTTAAACTTGGTATACCAAGAAGTAAAGCTTATAAAATGGCAGAACAAGCTATTTTAGGCTCTGCAAAGCTTGCTTTAGAGACAGGTAAACATCCAGGAGAACTAAAGGATATGGTTTGCTCACCAGCTGGAACAACAATTGATGCTGTAGTAGAGCTTGAAAATGGTGGATTTAGAAGTACCATAATTAAAGCTTTAGAAAAGTGCGCTGAAAAATCTAAAAATATGTAGTTATGATAAATAGTAGAGTGCTTATGATATGGGATGCAATCCTAGTCAACGCACTCTACTATTTATTAATTAAGAATTAAAATAAATAATGTTTGTACCCTAGATAAATATTTTAAAGTTTTGATACGCCTGTTTTTATTGCAGTATCTCTAACTGCATTTGAAACTGCCTTTTGAACGCTTAAGTCAAAGGCCTTTGGTAATATAAAATCATAATCTAAATCTTCTTCTTTAACTGAGTTTGCAATTGCATATGCTGCAGCAATCTTCATTTCTTCATTAATATCACTAGCTCTAACGTCTAAAGCACCTCTAAATATTCCAGGAAAAGCAAGTACATTATTAACTTGATTTGGAAAGTCAGATCTTCCTGTACCTATTACTTTTATTCCTGCTTCTTTTGCAACATCTGGGAAGATTTCTGGAGTAGGATTTGCCATAGCAAATACAATTGCATCTTTATTCATCGTAAGAGCCATTTCTTTACTTACTAAGTTTGGAGCAGAAACTCCAATAAAAACATCTGCATTTACTAAAGCATCTTTTAAATTTCCTTTTATATTTTCTTTATTAGTAATTAAAGATAATTCTTTCATAGAATCATTTATATTTTCCATATCCTTATTTATTATTCCATTTTTGTCGCAAATAATTATATTTTTAGCTCCAAAGGAAAGTAATAATTTACAAATTGCAGTTCCTGCTGAGCCTGCGCCATTTATAACTATTTTTATATTTTCAATTTCTTTTCGTACAAGCTTTAAAGCATTTATTAAGCCTGCTAAAACTACTATAGCAGTACCATGTTGATCATCATGAAAAACAGGAATATCTAATTTTTCTTTAAGTTTCTTTTCTATTTCAAAGCATCTAGGTGCAGATATATCTTCAAGATTTATTCCACCTAAAGAGGGTGATATTCTGATAATAGTTTCTACTATTTCATCAACATTTTTAGTATTTAACACGATTGGAAATGCATCTACATCTGCAAATTCTTTAAATAATATTGATTTACCTTCCATAACAGGTAATGAAGCTAAAGGTCCAATATCTCCTAAACCTAAAACTGCAGTACCATCTGAAATAACAGCCACAGTATTCCATTTTCTTGTGTAAGTGTAAGCTAAATCAGGATTTTTATGTATTTCTCTGCAGGGTTCAGCAACTCCAGGGGTATATGCTAGGCTTAAGTCTTTTTCGTTATTAATCTTACAATTTGATTTAATTTGATATTTACCTCTTATTTTAGCATGATATTTAAGGGATTCTTCGTAGATATTCATAAAAATACTCCTTTATTTATTTATTCATATTTTAATTATACGAATTATATAAATATAATGCAAAAAAATATTCGCAAAGAAGTTGAAAGTTTATTTTTAGTTTGCTAATATTGTATTTGGAGATTAATTTAAATTAATTTTATTAATGAGGGCTGTAAAGTCCTTAGGCAGGGAGGCAAATTAATGTCAGCATTTGTTGTTTTAGGTGCCCAATGGGGCGATGAAGGAAAAGGAAAAATGACTGATTATCTAGCTGAAGAAGCAGAGGTAATAGTTAGATTTCAAGGTGGAAATAATGCAGGCCATACTGTTGAAGTAGGTGAAAAGCAATATAAACTTCATTTAATACCATCAGGAATACTACATGATAATAAGCTAAATATAATTGGTAATGGAGTAGTAGTTGATCCAAAAGCCTTATTCACAGAAATAGATTATCTTGAAGCAGAAGGTGTTAAGGTTACACCAAGTAAGCTTATCATAAGTGATAGAGCTCATGTTATAATGCCTTATCATAAGGTGCTAGATAAACTTAAGGAAAAAGCAAGAGGAAAAAATGATATAGGAACAACAGGAAAAGGAATAGGACCTTGTTATACTGATAAATTTGAAAGATCTGGAATTAGAGTTTGTGATTTAATAGATGAAGAAGTTTTTAAAGAAAAACTTAAAGAAAATATTGAATTTAAAAATAAATACATAGTTAATGTTCTTGGCGGAGAGGCATTAAATTATGATGAAATACTAAAAGAATATTTAAAACTTGCAGAAAGATTAAGACCATATGTTCAAGATACGTCTGTAAGATTATATGATGAAATTAAGCAAGATAAAAATATATTATTTGAAGGGGCACAAGGAATGCTTCTTGATATAGACTATGGAACATATCCATATGTAACTTCTTCAAACACAACTGCTTGTGGTGTAGCAAGTGGATCAGGAATTGGACCAACTATGATTACTAATGCAGTAGGTATAGCAAAAGCATATACTACAAGAGTTGGTAAGGGACCTTTCCCTACTGAATTAGATAACGAAATAGGTGAATGGATTAGAGAAAAGGGACATGAGTATGGAGTAACTACAGGAAGATCAAGAAGATGTGGATGGCTTGATGCAGTTATTTTAAAAACAACAGTAAGAGTTTCAGGATTAACATCATTATGTGTTACTAAGATAGATACTTTAGCTGGCCTTGAAAAGTTAAAAATTTGTGTAGGATATAAGTTTGATAATAAAGTTATAGATTATTTCCCAGCAAGCTTAAATGACTTAGCAAAATGTGAACCTATATACGAAGAGTTTGATGGATGGGGAGATGAAGTAGCTGATGCTAGAAGCTATGAAGAATTACCTGAAAATGCTAAGAAATACCTAGCTAGAATTGAAGAACTTACTGGAACAAAGATTTCTATTATAGGTGTTGGGCCTAGAAGAGATCAAACTATAAGAGTTACAAAAGAACTTTAAAATCAATATAAAAAAGAGAATTATAAAACAGGTAAAATCTGATTTATAATTCTCTTTTTACTTTATAAAATTATAAGTAAAAAGTATTTATACAATAGAAGAATGAATAATTAGAATTTCCAAGAGCTTTTACTAAAGAACTTTTTTCAATTATACAAACACTTATCCAGATAAGTAAAATTATTGTAAAAGTATTATAAATAGTAAAATGTTGTGATAAAATATAAATATAAAAATATAATAATAAGGGGTGATTTTATGGAGGAAAGAAAAAATAACTTATTTGTGACGGAAATCTTATCTAGGGCATTTAATTTATGTAAAGATAATTTTTTAGAAATTCTTAAAGTTATAGGAATATTTATGGCACCGGCACTTATAATACCATTAATATTATTTTATTCAATATTTGCAACTGCATTACTTAGGTCTTCTCTTATGTATTCTTATTCATATCCAGACACATTTTTAGATAATATGTTCGCTGGCATAGGCATAGGAGCTGTAGTAGGCTTTATGTTACTATCAATCATTATGGGACTTTTATCTTTATTTGGAACTTTAGTAATAATTAAATTACTAGATGATGCCAATAAGGGGAATGAAGTTAGCTGGAGATCAGCAACAAGTTATGTATGGGATAGAAAATGGAGAGCTTTAGGGCTAAATATACTAGTTTGGCTTATGCTTGTAGTAGGAATGATTGCTATTATGATTTTATTTGTAATATTATCATTTTTAACATTAGGAATAGGACTTTTTATTTTTATTCCATTATTCATAGTAATAGTATTACTTATAGTCCCTTCAATGAATTTATTTAATTCAACCTTTTTAATTAATGATTTAGGAATTATAGATTCAATAAGAGAAACTTTCCTTTTATTTAGAAAAGGATATTTTTGGTCAACAGTTGGAAGATTAGCAGCCATTTCTGGTATCTTCTTTGGTATAATGATAATATTAAGTATACTTGATATTATTCCATTTATTGGATTTATACTAATGATAGTAGGAGAATGCGCAGTAACAGTATATATAACTGCTTATATAAATGTATTCGTCCTAGATAGAAATAAGCCAAATATAGATAGCTTTGCTGGAGATAATAATTCAGGCGAAAACTTTATAGATCCAATTATTTAAATTATATAAAGGAGCTGTCAAAACAGCTCCTTTATTAGCAGGAGGTATTCTTATGGGGAAGGCTTATGAAAAAGAATATGAATTACATTATTATGATGTAGATAAAAATTTAGAAGGAAATATGTCAACCATAATAAATATATTATCTGATATAGGAACAAGGCAATCTGAAGAGTTAGGATCAGGTATGAAAGAATTAATGAAAGAAAATATGACATGGGTATTTTATAATTACCATGTAAAAATATTTAGAAATCCTAAATATGGAGAAAAGCTAAAGGTAAAGACTGAACCGGTTGGGTTTAAGAAGTTCTACGCATTAAGAAATTATGAAATAAAAGATAATCATGGAAATGTTATAGTTACTGCAAATGCAATATTTCTATTAATTAACTTAGAAAAGAGAAGAATGATGAGAATTCCAGAAGCTCAATATGAAGTATATGGAGTTCAAGGAGATATAAAGGGAGAATTTAAGATACCTAGAATTGAAGCAATAAATGAATACAAATATAAAGATACATTTAAGGTTAGATATACAGATATAGATTCAAATCAACATGTTAATAATACTAAATATGTTGATTGGGCAATTGAAACTTTACCAGAAGAAATAGTAAATAATTATTCTTTAGATGAAATTAAGGTGACATTTGAAAAGGAATGTAAATATGGAGATACAGTTAATGTATATACTGATATAAGAGAACAAGAAGATGGATCATTAATAAGTATACATAAGATAGAAACTTTAGATAAGAAGGAATTAACCAGGCTAATTGGTTGTTGGAAGAGAGACGAATATATTTAATTTACTATATGACATTATTATTATTATAATTGACAAAAAACTCTTTCATTATATAAGGAGATAGGTATTACATTCTAGGCTACCTAATAAATTTTAGGTTACCTAGAATGTAATATCCGTATCCTTTTTTATTTAATAATATTTGATGCTATGCTTTTAGATACCATATGACCAGAACTCCAAGCCCATTGAAGGTTGAATCCACCACAATCTCCATCAACGTCTAATATTTCACCACAGAAATATAAATCTTTTACTAACTTAGATTCTAATGTAGAAGAATCTACTTCCTTAGTATTTATCCCACCGATAGTAACTTGAGCTTGATTAAAGCCATTAGTGTCAATACATTTAAATTTCCAAGACTTTAATATATTAATTATATTTCTTTTATCGCTCCAATTTAATTCATAACAAGGCATATGAAGGTTTGATATCCCTGATGCTTTTAAAACTGTAGAAATTAGTTTTTTATTAATAATTCCTATAAGAGAATCAATAATAGGTCTATGTGAAAACATAGCAAAGTGGCCTTCAAGAAAGTTTTCTACATCATTAATATCTTCATTAGGTAGCATATCTACTAAAATTTCTACATTTTTATTATTAAGTAATGCCTTTGATGCATGACCTGATAGTTGAAGAATTGGAGGTCCTGATATACCGTAATCTGTAAATAATATTTCTCCAAATTCTTTTCTTATAGTTTTTCCATTAACTAATAATGTAGCATATCCATCAAATTTTACACCTGATATTGATTTTAAATAAGGATTATCTAATTTTAGTTGAACTATTCCAGGAATAGTTTCTACAACTGTATGGCCTAAAGATTTTGCTAGAGTATATCCTGATCCATCGGAGCCAGTTTTAACAGCTGATTTTCCTCCACAAGCTAAAATCAATTTATTACATGTGAATAACTTTTTTTCTTCGTTATTTGTGGATAACTTAAAAACTTTCTTCTTGTGGATATCTTTTACTTTGCAATCTGTGTATAAAGGTATACCTCTATCTTCAATTGAAAATCTTAATATATCAACTACTGAAGAGGCTTGAAGAGACTTAGGATACATTTTTCCGTTCTTTAACTCTACAATAGGAAGACCTAGAGATAAGAAAAAATTCTCTGTGTCGCCTACTCCAAAACCAGATAGAACTTTAGAAAAAAATCCCGAATTTTCGCTATGGTATGAAAGAAAGGGAAATGAAATAGTTTTATTAGAAATATTACAACGTCCATTTCCTGTAGTTAATATTTTTTTGCCTATTCTATCAGTTCCTTCTACTATTGCTACATCTAAACCATAATCTTTAGCTGTAATTGCAGCCATTAACCCTGACGCACCGCCACCTATTATAATTAAATCATGATGAATCATAAAAAAACTCCTTAAAAAATTTATTTTGAAATTTCGTATAATAGAATTATAATATATTTATAAAGAATATTTAACAAGTTTAACTAAGCTAAAGATCAATAAAATACTAGGTTTTAAATGATTTTATTAGTATGAATTTAAAAATTAAAAAAAAGTTATGAAAAAGTGTTGACACTATATTAAAATTTATGTATTATAGTTAATGTGCTCGCCGACAGAAAGGCAAGCACGGGCGACAAACAAAAAAGT
>NZ_JBNPON010000035.1:0-36895 GCF_050315195.1 Clostridium sp. SGI.024
TAAAGGATATTGGCGAGTGGCAAATAGTGCTATATTAAAGACGACACTTACAAATCAATTCTTTAACGACTTAGGCTTGAAAAGCCTAACGCATCAATATATGAAAATTCATTAAACTTAAAGAACCGCCGTGTACCAGACCGGTACGCACGGTGGTGTGAGAGGACGGAAAATAAAATAATTATTTTCCTCCTACTCGATATTAAAAAATAATAATATAAAATATAAATTTTTATTTTAATTGTAACAAATGTTACCGAATTAAGCTTCTAATATAAATATAATAAGACCATAGAATGAATAATTAATTAAAAATCAAGGGGGATTTGTTTTATGGAAAATAAGATGTTTTGTTTTCAATGTCAAGAAACAGCAGGGTGTACTGGATGTACGAAGTTTGGAGTTTGTGGTAAATCACCAGATTTAGCTAGAATGCAAGATCTTTTAGTATATACAACAAAGGGATTATCTGAAGTTACAACTAGACTTAGAAAAGAAGGAAAAGAAATTTCAAGTGAAATTAATCACTTTATAACATTAAACTTATTTACAACTATAACTAATGCTAATTTTGATGATGAAATTTTTTATGAAAGAGTAAAGAGAACTTTAGAAATAAAGGAAGAATTATTAAATTTATTATCTAATAAAGAAGCTTTAAGTGAAGCTGCTACTTGGAGTGCAAGTACAAGAGAAGAGTATGATGAAAAATCAAGGAAGGTTGGAGTATTAGCAACTGAAAATGAAGATATAAGAAGCTTAAGAGAGCTTATAACTTATGGATTAAAAGGTTTATCAGCTTATATGAAGCATGCTAATGAATTAAATTATGACGATAATGAAGTAAATGCATTTATGCAAGAAACTTTAGCTAAGATGTTAGATGATAATTTAGGAGCAGATGAATTAGTTGCTTTAACTTTAGAAACTGGTAAAGTTGGGGTAAGTGGTATGGCTATATTAGATAAAGCTAATACAGAAACTTATGGACATCCAGAAATGACTAAGGTTAATATTGGAGTTAGAAATAATCCAGGAATATTAGTTTCAGGACATGATTTAAAAGACTTAGAACAATTATTAAAGCAAACTGAAGGAAGTGGAGTAGATGTTTATACTCACTCAGAAATGTTACCAGCTCACTATTATCCTGCATTTAAAAAGTATGAACACTTTGTAGGAAACTATGGAAATGCATGGTGGAAACAAAAAGAAGAGTTTGAAAGCTTTAATGGACCTATTTTAATGACTACTAACTGCATAGTACCACCAAAAGATAGCTATAAGGATAGAGTTTATACTACTGGAGCTGCTGGATTTGTAGGATGTAAGCATATTGAAGGTGGAGATGGAGTAGCTAAAGACTTTACAGAAATTATTGAGCATGCTAAAAAGTGTAAAGCACCAATAGAAATTGAACAAGGTGAAATCATAGGAGGATTTGCTCATAATCAAGTAATGCAACTTGCAGATAAAGTTGTTGATGCAGTTAAATCTGGAGCTATTAAGAAGTTCTTTGTTATGGCAGGTTGTGATGGAAGAGCTAAGTCAAGAAACTACTATACAGATTTTGCTAAGGCATTACCACAAGATACTGTAATATTAACAGCAGGATGTGCTAAGTATAAATATAATAAATTAGATTTAGGAGATATAGGTGGAATTCCAAGAGTTTTAGATGCAGGACAATGTAATGATTCATACTCATTAGCATTAATAGCATTAAAACTTAAAGAAGTTTTTGAATTACAAGATATAAATGATTTACCAATAGCATTTAATATTGCATGGTATGAACAAAAAGCTGTAATAGTATTATTATCATTATTATATCTTGGAGTTAAGAATATTCATTTAGGACCAACACTTCCAGCTTTCCTTTCACCAAATGTTGCAAAAGTATTAGTTGAAAACTTTGGTATTGGTGGAATAACTAATGTTGAAGATGATTTAGAAATGTTTTTAGCTTAATATAAAAAAAGCTATTGTAAAACTTGTATTTAGTTTTACGATAGCTTTTTTTTATACATTTTGATAAAGTAATTAGTATACAGAATGAAAGATTAATAAATAATAAAATTCTTAAAATAGAAACTTTTTATGATGCTAATTAAAAGCTGGAAAGGAATATATTATGATTAATGTATTGAAAAACACTTGTTTTTTTAAAGGTATAGAAGAAAAAGAAATAAATGATATTTTAAAAAGTGAACTTTATTTAATTAAAGAATATAAAAAAAATGAAGTAATAGCTAATCAAGGAGAGAAATGTAACAGTTTATCTGTAATTCTTGAAGGTAAGGCAGTAATACAAACAATATATGAAAATGGAAAGGTATTAACTTTAGCTAATTTTAATGTAAGTGATGTATTTGCAGAAGCACTTTTATTTTCAAAGGATAAGGAATATCCAGCAACGGTAATGGCAGTAGAGAATTGTAAAGTATTATCTTTTCCGAAGAATAGTGTATTAGGAATAATGCAGAAAAATACTAAGTTTGCTGAAAATCTTCTACAACTTCTATCACAAAAGATAGTAATTTTAAATAGAAAGATTAATTTAATAGAGCTAGATTCTATTAGAAGAAAGGTATGTAAGATATTATTAGACAATTATAAGAAAAATAATACATATTCATATAAAATATCTTCTAAAAAAGAATTAGCTGAAGAATTAGGTATTCCAAGGCCTTCACTATCAAGAGAGTTAATAAATATGAAGGATTTAGGATTAATAGATTTTAACTTAAAAGAAATTATTATAACTGATCTTGAAGGTTTAGAAGATGAATTTTTTATAGAATAATATAGTTGAATATGCATAATATATATAATATTAAGAAAACTAATGACTTTGAAACTATATACATTTTATTAAATTTATGTTAGAATTATACTATAATTTATTTAATGTGCTGAGGGATTTAGGGATAAGCATAAGGATAAGGGGTTGCTCTTATTTTTATGCTTTTTTGTTGTGTAAAAGGGAAGTAAAAAGGGGAATATAACAAGTGTTTTAGGGAGGTAGAGTTATGTATGATGTAGTGATAATAGGAGCAGGTATAATAGGAGCTTCTATTTTTAGAGAATTAACCAAGTTTAATTTGAAAGTTCTTATTTTAGAAAAAGAAAATGATGTATCAATGGGAACAACAAAAGCAAATTCAGCAATAATTCATGCTGGTTATGACCCAGAGCCTGGAACTTTAATGGCAAAGTATAATGTATTAGGAAATGAAATGTTTGAAGATTTGTGCAAAGAACTTTCTGTACCTTTTATTAGAAATGGTTCATTAGTACTTGCCTTTGATGAAGATGATATAAAGATAATTAATGATTTATATGAAAAAGGAGTTAAGAATAATGTAAAGGATTTAAAAATATTAACTAAAGAAGAAGTCTTAAAGCTTGAACCTAATATAAATAAAGATATTTATGGTGCTTTATATGCACCAACAGGAGGTATCGTTGGTCCATTTGAATGCACTATTGCCTTAGTTGAAAATGGAGTAGAAAATGGTGGGGAAATTAAGTTAAATTCAGAAGTAGTATCAATAACAAAAGATGATTTATTTACATTAGAATTAAAGAATAATGAAGAAATAAGAGCTAAATATGTAATAAATGCAACTGGTGTTTATGCAGATAAAGTTCATAATATGGTTTGTGAAGAAAGCTTTAAAATTACTCCAATTAGAGGGGAGTACTATATTTTAGATAAAGATGAGGGGAAAAATTTTAAGCATACAATTTTTCAATGTCCATCAAAATTCGGTAAAGGAGTTTTAGTTGCACCCACTGTACATGGCAATTTAATAGTTGGGCCTAATGCAGAAGAAATAAAAGAAAAAGATTCATTAAAAACAACCTCTGAAGCTTTAGAGTTTATAAGTGAAAGAGCAGAAAAAACTACTGATAAAGTAAACTTTAGAAATTCAATAAGAAATTTTGCTGGGTTAAGAGCAGAGGCAGATAAAGGTGATTTTATTATAGAAGAAAATAATAAGGTAAAAGGCTTTATTGATGTTTCAGGAATTAAGTCTCCAGGCTTAACTGCAGCACCAGCAATTGCTTTAAGAGTAGTTGAGATTTTAAATGATTCTGGTCTTAATACAGTAAAGAAAGAAGATTTTAATCCATATAGAAATCAAATAAGATTTATGGAGTTATCTATAGATGAAAAGAAAGAACTTATTAAAAAGGATAAAAGATATGGAAGAATAATATGTAGATGTGAAGAAGTTACTGAAGGAGAAATTGTTGATGCTATTAATAAATCCTTTGGATACATTACTTTAGATGGAATAAAACGTAGATGTAGACCAGGTATGGGAAGATGTCAAGGAGGCTTTTGTGGACCTCGTGTACAAGAAATAATTGCTAGAGAACTAAATATACCACTTGAAGATGTAGATTTAGAAAAAGAAGGTTCTTATATATTAATAGGAAAATCAAGGTAGGAGGTGTGTAGTGTGATGTATGATTTAATTGTAGTTGGTGGAGGACCAGCAGGGCTTGCAGCTGCATATGAAGCCTTTATGAATGGTGTAAATAATATTTTAATTATTGAAAGAGATAAAGAACTAGGAGGGATATTAAATCAATGTATTCATAATGGCTTTGGCCTTCATACCTTTAAAGAAGAACTTACAGGACCAGAATATTCTCATAGATTTATTGAACTTGTTAAAAATACAAATATTGAAATAAAACTAGATACAATGGTCTTAGAAATAGAAGAAGATAAAAAAATTCATGCTATAAATAGTGAAGATGGATATATGATTTTAGAAACAAAAGCTATTATTTTAGCTATGGGATGTAGAGAAAGAACTAGAGGTGCTATTGGAATTCCTGGAGATAGACCAGCTGGAATATTTACTGCAGGAGCAGCTCAAAGATATATTAATATGGAAGGATATATGCCAGGAAAAGAAGTTGTAATTTTAGGATCTGGTGATATTGGATTAATTATGGCTAGAAGAATGACCTTAGAAGGTGCTAAGGTTAAAGCTGTAGTAGAGCTTATGCCTTACTCAAATGGTCTTAATAGGAATATTGTTCAATGTTTAGATGATTACAATATTCCACTTTATTTATCTCATACAATAACAGATATTATTGGTGATAAGAGATTAGAGAAGGTTATTATTTCAAAGGTTGATGAAAATAAAAGACCTATTAAAGGAAGTGAAATAGAGTTTTCTTGTGATACCTTATTATTATCTGTAGGATTAATACCTGAAAATGAATTATCCAAAAGTGTTGGAGCAGCTTTAGATAATAGAACAAATGGATTAGTTGTAACTGAAAGCATGGAAACTAATATTGATGGTATTTTTGCTTGTGGTAACGTAGTTCATGTTCATGACTTAGTTGATTTTGTTACAGAAGAAGCAAAACATGCTGGGAAATCTGTTGCAAAGTATTTAAATAACTCTTTAGAAAAGAAAAATTATATAAATATTAAAAATGGAAATGGAATTAATTATACAGTACCTCAAAAAATATCTGTTAATGATATAGATGAAAGCTTAACTATATTTATGAGAGTTAATAATGTATATAAGGATATGAATTTACAAGTGGAATGTGGCGATAAGATAATTCAAAAGGTAAAGAAGCAGCATTTAGCTCCTGCTGAAATGGAAAGGTTAATAATAAAAAAAGAATTATTAAATAATTTAGATGAAGATATTTTAATAGCCTTAGAAAAAGAAAGTTAGGGGGAGAACAAAGTGGAAAAAGAGTTAATTTGTATTTGTTGTCCTAGAGGATGTCATCTTAAAGTTAATATTGAGGAAAATAAAGTTACTGGTAATAGCTGCAAAAGAGGAGAAAGTTATGGATTAAATGAAGTAACTAATCCAGTAAGAGTAGTAACAACAACTGTTAAGATTAATAATGGTGAAATTGATGTACTTCCAGTTAAAACTAAAGGAGAAATACCTAAAAGTTTAATATTTAAATGTATGGATGTGTTAAAAAATGTAGAAGTTAATGCTCCTATAAAAATAGGAGATGTAATAGTAGAAAATATTTTAGATACAGGAATAGATATTGTAAGCTGTAGAAATTTAAAGAAAAGAAATAATTAGATTTTATAAATTCCAATGAAATAATTAATTTTATTTATTTCATTGGAATTTAAAATTGAATATTTAGATAGAAAAATAAAATTGATTTTAAATTACATAGGTTATGCTGAATATGAGAAAGTCTATAAGTTTTTACTTATGTTAGAGACAAGTGTATATGTGGAGAATCAAGAGTGATTAAATTAATATTGGAAAGAATGATAAATATTTGACAACATTTAGTAGTAAGGATAAAATTATATTAACTTTTTTGAATAATTAAAAAATAAATGTAGGAGTTGAAGTTTATGAAGGCAATTTTAACAGTAATAGGAAGAGACAAGGTTGGTATTATTGCAGGAATTAGTACTGAGTTACTAAAATTAAATATTAATATTTTAGATGTGAATCAAACTATAATGGATCAGTATTTTACTATGATAATGATGTTAGATTTAAAGGAATCGAGTTCAAGTTTTGATATGATAAAGAGTTCATTAGTTTCTAAAGGTGAAGAATTAGGTGTTGAAGTTAAAATTCAAAGGGAAGAAATTTTTAATTCTATGCACACTTTATAATCGAAGGATATGGAGGATAAATTATGAATAGTAATAATATATTAGAAACTATAAAAATGATAGAAGAAGAAAAACTCGATATTAGAACAATAACTATGGGGATTTCTTTATTAGATTGTATAGATTCAGATGGAGATAAGGCAAGAGAAAAAATTTATAATAAAATAGTTAGCAGTGCTAAAGATTTAGTTAAGGTTGGTAAAGAAATTGAAAATGAATTTGGAATTCCAATAGTAAATAAAAGAGTTTCTGTTACTCCAATATCTATTATTGCAGGTGCAACTGATGAAAAAGATTATGTTAAATTTGCACAAACTTTGGACAAGGCTGCAGAAACCTTAGGGGTTGATTTTATTGGAGGCTTTTCAGCATTAGTGCAAAAGGGTTATACAAAAGGTGATAAGATACTTATTAACTCAATTCCTGAAGCATTAGCAAAAACTAGTAAGGTTTGTTCTTCAGTAAATGTTGGATCTTCTAGATGTGGAATAAATATGGATGCAGTAAGAGAAATGGGAGAAATAATTAAAAAAACAGCTGAGTATACAAAGGATACAAAAGGCTTTGGTTGTGCTAAGCTTGTAGTATTTTGTAATGCTGTTGAAGATAATCCATTTATGGCTGGAGCCTTCCATGGTGTTGGAGAAGCTGATAAGGTTATAAGTGTTGGAGTTAGTGGACCAGGAGTTGTTCAAAGAGCTTTAGAAAAGGTAAAAGGTGAATCCTTTGATGTAGTTGCAGAAACTATAAAGAAGACAGCATTTAAAATAACTAGAATGGGACAATTAGTAGCTAAAGAAGCTTCAGAAAGATTAGGAGTTCCATTTGGAATAGTAGATTTATCTTTAGCACCAACTCCTGCAGTAGGGGATTCTGTTGCACATATATTAGAAGAAATGGGACTAGAAGTAGTTGGAACTCATGGAACTACAGCTGCACTAGCCTTATTAAATGATGCAGTTAAGAAAGGTGGAGTAATGGCTTGTAGCCATGTTGGAGGACTAAGTGGAGCATTTATACCTGTTTCTGAAGATGCAGGAATGATCGAGGCTGTATTAAATGGTTCTTTAAACTTAGAAAAATTAGAAGCTATGACTGCAATATGTTCAGTAGGATTAGATATGATTGCGGTACCAGGAGATACAAGTGCAGAAACTATAGCAGCTATGATTGCAGATGAATCAGCAATAGGTATGATTAATAATAAGACAACTGCTGTAAGGGTTATACCAGCACCAGGCTGTAAAGTTGGAGATTTAGTGGAGTTTGGAGGCTTATTAGGAACGGCACCAGTAATGCCTATAAATAAATATTCATCTTCATTATTCATACAAAGAGGGGGAAGAATACCAGCTCCAATTCACTCATTCAAGAATTAAGTTTATTATTTAAAAAATTAATAAAATAAAAAATGAAAGAATTAAGGATTTTCATTATAACTTTTTCATTCCTTTATTCTTTCATTAACTTTTTATTATTAATATGAAAGGAGATATAACTAGAGGTTATGAAAAAATACTTATTTAAAGATAAAATACTGATATTTCTATTTTTGTTATCAGTTCCATTATCATGCTTTTTTTCAATTAAGTTTGCATTATCATTTGAACCTATTATAAATTCTGCCATAAATAAGAATTTAGATATGCTAAAAATATCAGCTATACGGTGTGGTATATATGTTATGTTAGATTGTATTTTACTACTTATAGTGAAATATATTAGAGAGTCAATTTTAAGAGAGACTCTTATAAATTTAAAAAAGGATTTATTTTCTAATATTATAAAAAGAAATTCAGAAACTTTTAATAAAGAAAATACTGGAACATATATGTCAATATTAGATAATGATGTTACATTATTATCTAACAGTTACTTTGATAATATTTTATCAATGTATGATGTGGCAATGAGCTTTTTGTTTTCATTTATAATAGTTAGCATGTTAAATTCTACAATAACTATAATTTTAATATGTATTGCTATATGTTCAATTATAATCCCTAAATTTTTAGATAAAAAACTTGCTATGATTCAGGAAAAATATTCAAATTCAATGAATAAGTATACTTCTCAAATAAAAGATTTTTTTGAAGGGTTTCAAATTATAAAAAGTTTTAATATTCAAGATAAAATTATTAAAAGTCATAATAAATATAATGAAGCTAGAGAAAATATGGGGTGTGAATCTAAAAAAAGTATATATTTAGCAGGATGGATTTCTATTTTATTTAGCTCTATAATGTATTTAATTACATATGTTGTTGGTGGATATTTTGCTATTATTGGAGAAATTTCTGTTGGTTTAGTAATCTCTTTATCTCAACTTATAGGTGGAGTTGTTGCACCTTTAGAACAATTGCCAGCTATTTTAGCTGAAATAAGATCTACCTTGCAAATACGAAATAAGCTAGAAAATATTATAATAGAAAGAAGTTTTCAGGAAATTGGGAATGTATTAAAGTCTTCACCAAGAGAAATATCTATGAAAAATGTATCATTTTCTTATGATAATTCAGAAGTTAAAGCTATAAATAATGTTAGTTTAAGATTTGAAGAATATAAAAAGTATGCTATTGTTGGAGAAAGTGGAAGTGGAAAAAGTACTATTGCCAAGTTATTATTAAATTTCTATAAGTGTGATTATGGAAAAATTAATTTTGACAACATAGATATCTGTGAAATAAACTCAACAGATTTATATAAATCAATTAGTTATATAAGTCAAAATATATTTTTATTCGATGATACATTAAAAAATAATATAACTTTATATAAAAATTTTAAAGAAGAAGAAGTAATGAAAGTAATAGAATTATCAGGACTATCTAATTTAGTGAAGAAACTTCCTAATGGTATAGACACAAATGTTGGAGAGAATGGAAATGTATTGTCAGGTGGAGAAAGGCAAAGAATAGGGATAGCTAGAGCATTGATATGTAATTCTAAATTTTTAATATTAGATGAGGCCACATCAAGTTTAGATAATATTACAGCTAGTGAGATTATTAATAATGTTATTGGATTAGAAGATACTACAAGTATAATTATTACTCACCAATTAGATTATAATTTACTTAGTAAGTGTGATTATATATATGTTATGAAAAATGGAAATATAATTGAACAAGGGAAATTAGAGCAATTAATACAGAATCAATCATATTTCTATAATCTATATAGCGTCAGTGAAGAATATAACTAATATTAAGATATAATGTTACTATATAATGAACATTTAGGGTGGATATGATTAGTAGAATTATTATGCAGTTTAGTATCTAGTCAATTACCAAGTTGTTGGGTAAGTTTTGAAAAAGTGAGTATTCTATGAACAAATTACTGATTTATATAGTAAAGGCAAAAATACATATTCATCATAGGTTATGAGTTATGAAGAGGGGTTGTAATACATGGAAATTATAGGATAATTAATACTTGGAATATGTGAATATTGCGAGAGAATATTAAAAAGAACTATGGTAATGATACTTATAATTTAATTGTTAGAAAAGCTTATAAGGCTGATAAAGATTTAAATTGGGGGATTAATAATGAATTTGATAAACTCTGTATATCTAAAATGTAGTGAACAATGGTGGAAGTCAGATAGAAATTTTAAATTAGACATGAAAAAATACACTAATGAGGAAAAGAAAAATAAAGAAAAGAACTTAGATAAATATATAGATTTAATAATTAAAAAAATAAATGAATTTCCTAAAGAAGATAATAAAAAGGAAAATTGGAAAAAAGAATTTAATGAAATTATTGATAATTATATAGAAAGTGAAAAAGAAACTTTTAAGCTAGGAATAATTAATAAGGATATGAAGGATGACTTTTTTAAGAGTACAAAAAATTTCATTAAAAAAGCAAAAGAATTTGAGAAAAACTTAACATATAAGGAGATAGGTCAGGCTATGAGAAATATTTGGATAGTAAATATCCTTCAAGTGGCCTTTGGAGAAAAAGTACAATTGTCTAAAGGAGCATTTGGTTATAGTATGCTATATCCTTATACAGATAATTATTTAGATAATACAGAGATAAATAATATAGAAAAGAATAAATTCAATAATAAATTGGAGAAAAGGCTAAAAGGAGAAGATATAAAAGGAAGTAATTCTTATGAAAATTCTGTTTATAAGCTAGTTAGCTATATAGAAGATGAGTTTGAAAGAGATAATTATACTGAAATATATAAAGCCTTACTTTCAATTCATAAAGGACAAATAAAAAGTTTAAAACAACAAGATTGTCTTAGTATTCCTTATGAAGAAGATATTTTAGGAATATCTATTGAAAAAGGTGGATCATCAGTTTTAGTAGATGGATTTTTAACAAAGGGTAAGATGAATAAGGATGAAATATCCTTTTGTATTTTTTATGGATTTTCACTTCAATTAGCAGATGACCTTCAAGATATTAAATGTGATATAAATAATAAGCATATAACTATAATGTCACAATTAGCTCCTAAATATAAATTAGATAAAATAGCAAATAAATTAATAAATTTCACTATTAAGTTTTTAGAAGAAGAGCATTGTTTTAAAGGAGAAAATATACTAGAATTAAAAGAACTTATAAAAACAAATTGCATAATGTTAATATTAGTTTCAGTAGTATTAAGCAAGGAATTTTTTTCAGCTGAATATGTAAAAGTTATAAATGAATATTTACCTTTTTCAATAAAATATATTGAAAATATTAAGGTTAAGCTTAGAAAAAAGTTTAAGAAAATAGAATTTGAAGATGCAATTAATTATATATTAGAAATTAATTAGAATAAGTAAAGGTGTCAATAGCTCTAAATTAAAAATGTAGAATTAATGGTGTAATTTGAAACAAATTACTAAAATATATTTATTTAAGAAACTACTAAAGGAGCTTTTTCTTTAATTCTACATTTTACATTAGATGATAGTGCTTTAACTTTTTCACTTAGAGGATGATGGTAAAGAAATATAGTCTTTAACTGTTTCTATAACTGAATCTTCTCCAACATAAACTATTATGTCGTTAGAATTTATTTTGAAGTATGGTCCTGGTGATAAGAATAAATCCCCATCTCTTTTAACAGCAATTATAGTTGCTTTAGTATTATGCCAAAAATTAAGTTCCCCAATACTTTTTCCAACAGCAAAGCTATCCTTTTCAACTATGTTTTCAAAAGGAATTATTGAACCTACATTTCTCAATTGAGTAGCAAATTCAATTATACTATTAATATTTTTTTCTAATTTAGTATCAATTTCCTTTCTTTGCTTTATTAGCTCAAAGGTTTCATTATTTAAATATGTAAAATCAGATTTGGTTTTAAATTTATTTAGGAACTCTTTAGCATAATCTTTAGTATTGATTATAACGCCACTTTTTTCATTAATTGTAACCACATTCATATCTCTTAAAAGAGCTAAAGATCTTCTGATTGTTTCAGGAGATACATTATAAATACTAACTAAAGTCGTTCTTCCAGTTATCTTTTCCCCCTCTGTAAATTGGTTATTAACAATTCTATAAGCTATATCCACAGCTATTTTTATGTAGTTAGGTGTTTTAGTTTGATTAAACAATTTTATCCACTCCTTTACATGAAAATTCTAACATACAATATAATAAAGTAAAATGTTTATTTACATAGTAAATAATATATTATTTAAAAAAAGAATAATAATTACTTTTAAAGTAGATAATTTTATTATATGAACATATAGGAAGTAAATCTATAATTTGTTAGTTAATTGCATTAAACTGCTAGTTAATTGAATTTAAATATAACTTATTCTATAATTAGTATAATAGTTTAAATAAGAGGTATTTGTATGGAGAAAGAAGGTTTATTTTTAGAAAAAGATATTCTTGAAGAAAAAAGAAAGAAAATCAATGAAGAGCTTTTAGAGAAAAAAAGAAGTTTTGAAGTTATTGATAAAAAATTAAAGCTTCTAACTAAGGAAGCTAGAGGAAGTTATAATGAAGAAAAAGAAACTACTGAAAAGATTTACTCAGTTTTAAAAAAAGACATTAATAATTATGAAGAATCAATGAAGGTGCCTTACTTTGGAAGAGTTGATTTTAGAGAAAATAAATCACAAAAAGAAAGTATATATATAGGTAAACAATCTGTAAGTTCAAGTCAAGATGGAGAAGAAATAGTAGTAGATTGGAGAACTCCAGTGGCAGATCTTTATTATAGTGGCACAGGAGGATATGCATATTATAATTCTCCAAATGGAATAATAGAGGGAAACTTGTCTCTAAAAAGAAAATTCTTATTTAAGGAAGATAATTTAGAAGAAATATTTGATGAAGGAATAAATGAAATTATTGTTAAGAGTGGATTAGAAGGTGAGGATCTAGTCGATGAATTCTTAAAAATTAATTTGGAAGAAAGCAGAGGAAAGAAATTAAAGGAAGTAGTAGCAACTATTCAAAGAGAACAAAATGACATAATAAGATGGCCAAAGAACTTACCTATAATAGTTCAAGGATCAGCAGGCTCAGGTAAAACTACAGTAGCATTACATAGATTAGCATACTTAATTTATAGATACTCAGATAGTATTAAAGGAAAAGACATCTTAGTTTTAGCACCAAATAAGTTATTTTTAGATTATATATCGGATATTCTACCTAATCTTGGTGTTGGAGAAGTAAATCAAACTACATTTCAAGATTTAGCCCTTAAGAACTTGAAATCTAGAGCTAAAATTAAGGGTAAAGACGAAAAGCTAAGAGAAATTATTGAGGCTAATGATAGAGAGAAATGCAATTATATTGTTAACTCATCCAAAATAAAAGGAACACTAACATTTAAAAGTATAATAGATAGATATTTAGCTTTGTTAGAAGGGGCTTCATTAGACATAAGTGATATTACAGTAGAAGGCTATATATTATTTGGAAAAAGAGAAATAATGAGGCTTTATTTAAAAGACTTAAAAAGCTATCCAATTAATAAAAGAAAAGATGAAATAAAAAGATATTTATCACTGAAATTAAAAGAAAAGATTCAGCTTCTTTGTTTACAAGTAGATTCAGATTGGGATGTAAAGATTAAAGAAGTAAAAAGAGAGCTAGAGGATTGCTCCGAAAGAAGAGAAAAGCTAATAAAAGTATATTCCGAAAGAGACTCAATAAAAGACAATATAAAAAATAATTCTAAAAAAATTATGAATGAGTATTTTAAAAAGTGGAGAGGTATAACTTCAAAGGATATATATTATAATTTATTCAAAAATGAAGAGTACTTTGAAATAGCAACCTTAGGTAAAATTCCTAAAGAACTAGAGAAGTTTATGAAAGAAGAATTAGAAAATAACAACGAAAAGGGAGTTATTGATGAAGATGATTTAGCACCACTTATGTATATAAATATACTATTAGAAGGGGTTGCAGAAAAAGACAAATACTCTCATATTGTTGTTGACGAAGCTCAAGACTATAATCCATTCCAGATTTATTTAATAAATAGCTTAACGAGAGGAAATTCTTTAACTTTAGTTGGTGATATAGCACAAGGAATTTACTATTATAAGGGGATTAAAACTTGGGATGATATAGTAGATAGAGTTTTTCAAAAAAAGGCTACATATATACAACTGACTCAAAGCTATAGATCAACTGTTGAAATAATTGATTTTGCTAATGAAGCTTTAGTTTCACAGAACCTAAACTTAAAAAATGCAAAACCAGTATTAAGACATGGAGAAAAGCCAAAGGTAATAAAATGTAGCAGTGATAAAGAGGCTGCTATAAAAATAAAAGAAATTATAGATGAAATTATTAAAAATGGTAAAAGTAGTATAGCTATTATAACCAAAACCTTAGATGAAGGTAAAAAATTAGAGAAAATTATAAAGAAGGAAATAAATTTAAAAATTTCCTTAATAAAAGGAAGCGAAAAAGAAAATAATGAAGATATAATAATTATTCCATCATATTTAACTAAGGGGCTAGAGTTTGATGCTACTATAGTATATGATCCAAGTGATAAGAATTATAGTGATAATATTTTAGATAAAAGACTATTATATGTTTCTTTAACAAGAGCCTTACATTATGAATATATTATAGAAATTAATAAGCTAACTAATATGATAAAGTCTTAATAATATAAATAAAATTAATTTTAGGAAAAATATATATAATATGAACATTTAGTAATTGTTTGCTAAATAGTATTATGATAAGATATTAACTGTAAATCAACTAATAAATTGGCGTTATGGAGGCAGTTGTATGACAGGAGAAAAATTAAGAGACAATATTTATTGGATAGGAGTTAAGGATCCCAATTTAAAAGTCTTTGATATTATCATGGAAACTAAAAAAGGAACTACCTATAATTCTTATGTAATTAATGATGGAAAAGTAGCAGTAATAGATACTGTTAAAACAGGTTTTTATGATGAATTTAAAGAAAATTTAGTATCAGTTATTGGAGAAAAAAAAGTTGACTATATTATTGTTCAACATACAGAATTAGACCATAGTGGTTCTTTAATTAATTTAATAAAGGATTATCCAGAAGCTACTATAGTTGGCTCAAAAGCTGCTATAACATATTTAAAAAACATTTTAAATAAAGAGTTTAAATATACTGAAGCTAGAGAAGAAATAAATCTTGGAGAAACTACTCTTAAATTTATATCAGCTCCTAACTTACATTGGCCCGATACTATGTTCACTTATGTTAAGGAAAGAAAGCTATTGTTTACCTGTGATTTTACAGGTTCACATTATTGTCCTGATGGTGGAATAATGTCAAATTTAGATGATGATTATTACATTGAGATGAAATATTATTTTGACTGTATAATGGGACCATTTAAAAGATTTGTTTTAATGGGACTCAATAAAATTAAGGATTTAGATATTGAATGTATTGCTACAAGTCATGGACCAGTTCATGCTAATAATATAAGCCATATATTAAATTTATATAGAGAATGGGCAACAGAAGAAGCAATTGATGAAAAAAGAGTAGAAATTTTCTATATATCTGCATATGGAAATACAGAAGATATGGCTAAGTACTTAAAAGAAAAAGTAGAATCTAAAGGATATGTAGCAAATATAACTGAAATTACTTCAATTCCTTTAGAGGAAAGCATAGCTAGATTAGAAAAGGCAAAAGGATTTATGATTGGTTCTCCTACAATAAATCAAGATGCAGTTAAGCCTTCTTGGGATTTATTATCATTAGTAAATCCTATAATAAATAGAGGTAAAGCAGCTGTGGCTTTTGGTTCTTATGGATGGAGTGGTGAAGGTGTAAAAATGCTTACCTCAAGACTTAAAGACTTAAAGCTTAAAGTTGTAGAGCCAGGAATATCATTTTGTTTTGTACCTTCAGAAGCAGATTATAAAAATGCCGAAGAAGCAGTTGATAAATTTTTAAGTTTACTATAAAAAGAAAGATCTTTATAGAACAAGTTAATGTTCTATAAAGGTCTTATTTTTTTAGAATTAGTTAATACCAATATAAATATAATTAATTGTATTGATATTAAACAATTTATTTTTAAAAATTTATCCCTAAACCAACACCATTAGAATATCTATATAGTAAATAACTAAATAAAGGGGGGAACTGCTTCTTTAAAATTGCTAGTCAATTTGAAGGTAGGAATATATGAAAAAAGAATTAACTTCTCAAGAGGTAAAATTTAACTTTAAATTTAAGGAAAACAAAGAAAAAGGCAGTGTAACAATGATACCTGAAATAGATGGAGAGTATGAAAAGATAGGAAGAGCCCTTAATATTAATAGAGAAGGCTATAATATTTATTTGATAGATTCATTTTCGAAAGAAAAATTAACAAAACTTCAGGCTTATATAAAGGAGCAGTATAAATTTAAAGAACCTCCTAAGGATATTTGTTATATTGTATTAGATGACTACAAAAAACCAGAAGTTTTATTTGTAACTAATGGCAATGGTAATAAATTAGTAGAGGCAGTTGAAGGTATACGCAATAATTATATTGAGTTAGTTGAAGAGTTTTATAACTCTTCTAAAGAAGATGAAAAAGATGAATTAATTGAAGAAATACAAAGTAAAAGAAATTCTTATATGAGTGAATTGATGGAAATGGCTAAAAAAGAAAATTTTGAGGTAAAAGTAACAAATAAGGGATTTGCTTTTATACCATTAATAAATGGAAAAGTTATAAGTGAAAGAGAATATGATAATTTAGATAGAGAAAAAAAAGAAGTAATTGTAGCAAAAGCTAGTATATTAAAAAAGAAAGCAGAAGTAGTTTTAGTAAAGATAAAAGACATAGAAGTAAAATCTATAAGTAAGTTAAAAGAAGTATATAGTGATTTTCTAACTAAAGAGATGGAAGATTATAAGGATGAAATACTTTTTCAGTTTATAGATGATGATAGTGCTTATGAATATTTAGAAAAATTATTTAGTCTTATGGAAAAGGATATAATAGAATGCTATACCATGGATATAGATGAAGACGAAGAAAAACTATATGATGTAATAAATAAATATAATATTCATTTATTAGTTGATAATAGCATAACTTATCATCCTCCAGTTATATATGAAGAGGATCCCAGTGTTAATAATTTAATGGGATTTTTAGAATATGAAAATCATAATGGCGTTTATACAACAGATATTTCATTAATTAATTCAGGCTCTTTATTACAAGCTAATGGAGGTTGTTTAATTATTAGAATGAATACATTAGCTAGTAATGGATATTCATATTATCATTTGAAAAAAGCATTAATGACTAATAAGGTAACTTACGATGCATCAAAATCTTATTTAGATATAATTTCTATTAATACTTTAAAGCCACAACCTATACCTATAAATGTTAAGGTTATTTTAATTGGAGATATGGAAACCTATGATACATTATATAATTTAGATGAAGATTTTAGTAAGTTATTTCCATTAAGAGCTGAATTTTATCCTATAGTTAATGTTAATAATAATGCTGTAAATTATATAAAGTCCTCTATAGATAATAAGATAAGAGTAAATGGTCTTATGGAAATAACAGAAGAAGGAATAAATGAAATTATTAAATATCTATCAAGAAGTGCAAGTAGAAAAACTAAAATTAATATAGATACTACAGAAATAGATAAAGTTATTATTCTTGCAAATTATAATGCTAAAAAAAGAAATAGTTTATTAATTGAAGGCAATGATATAAAAAATGTTGTATATTACAAAGAAAGAATCGAGGAAGAATACGATAAGCTTTATGAAGAAAGTAAAATTATATTATCAGTAACAGGGGAAAAAGTAGGCGTAATTAATGGTTTATCAGTACTAGATACTGGATACCATTCCTTTGGAAAACCAGTAAGAATAACTTGCATTGCTCATAAGGGAAGTGGAAAAATAATAGATATTCATAAAGAGAGTAAATTAAGTGGGAAAATTCATGAAAAATCTATTAATATTATTAAGGGATTAATTAGTAATATTATTAATTCTTATGAGGATATTCCTGTGGATTTTTATTTAAATTTTGAACAATCTTATGGAATTATTGATGGAGATAGTGCTTCTGTAGCAGAAGTTATATGTATTTTATCTGCATTAACAAAGAGGCCTATTAAGCAAAATATTTCTGTTACTGGTTCAATTAATCAGCTAGGAGAAGTTCAAGCAATAGGTGGAGTAAATGAGAAAATAGAAGGCTTTTTTAAAGTATGTGAATTTATTGATGATTACAAGGATAAAGGAGTATTAATTCCTTCTTCTAATAAAGATGAGTTAATTTTAATGCCAGAAGTTGAGAAGGCTATAGAGGATGGAGATTTTCATATATATATTATGGATAATATAGACGATGCTATAGAAACTTTATTATTAAATGGTAATGAGAGTATTGAAGAATTCTACTCTGGATTAAAAGAAGAAATTAAAAAATATACTATTAAAAAATAGATATTTTGAACTAAAGAATTAATATTATATGAATATTAATTCTTTTTTGCTATAAAATTCAGAATTATGTTTGACTAGAAATAAACTAATATGTTAAAATTATGGAAAAAGAAGGAAATTATATTATTAAGAGGGGGGAAGGGGCTTCGCAGAAATGTAAAGTGAATAATGAAAAGTCCCGAATTTATATGTATCTTAAATTTGAAAAGCAAGATGATACACTTATTATTAGATTAATGGGGGAGTTAGATCATCACAGTGCAGAAGAAGTTAGGGTTAAGATAGATGATAGAATAGATAGAGATAACATAAGAAAAGTTATATTAAACTTTAGTGGTGTTACTTTTATGGACAGCTCTGGAATAGGAGTTGTTATAGGTAGATATAAAAAAATGAAAAATAGAAATGGAAAATTATGCGTGGCAGAAATAAATAGAACGGTAAATAAAGTTTTCGAAATTTCGGGTATATATAAAATAATAGATGTTTATGGAAATATTGATGAAGCCATAGTGAATATTTAATGGAGGGTTTAAAATGGTTGATAATAAAGTTAGTATTGAATTAATGAGCAAATCCGAAAATGAAGGTTTTGCAAGAGTGGCTGTAGCTGCTTTTGTATCTCAATTAGACCCAACGGTTGAAGAATTGACAGATGTTAAAACTGCTGTATCAGAAGCTGTAACAAATTCTATAATACATGGTTATGAAAACAAAAAAGAGGGTATAATCAAAATAGAAGCAAGTATAACTGGAAATGAAATAACCCTAATAATTGAAGACTATGGCAAGGGAATAAAGGATGTTAAACAAGCGATGGAACCATTATATACTTCTAAACCGGAGCTAGAAAGGTCTGGAATGGGCTTTACTGTTATGGAAACCTTTATGGATAACTTAGAAGTTTTTAGTGAATATGGAGAAGGTACGAAAGTTATTATGAAGAAGAAATTTAATACAGTAAGTTAGGTGAATTATATGGAAAATGGAAATATAAGAAAAGAGGTGTATAATTACGAAGAAAATTCAAAGTTAATACCTCTAGCTAAAGCAGGTAATCAAGAAGCAATGAACAAGGTAATTGAAATGAATTTACCTCTTGTAGCATCTATTAGTAAAAAGTTTCTAAATAGAGGTTATGATTATGAAGATATATTTCAAATCGGATCTATTGGTTTAGTTAAAGCTATTAATAATTTTGATGATAAGTTTAATGTAAAATTTTCTACTTATGCAGTTCCTATGATAATTGGAGAGATAAAAAGATTTATAAGAGATGATGGTATAATAAAGGTTAGTAGGAATGTAAAAAGTCTAGCTAGAAAGCTTCATTTTGATAAAGAAGAGTTAACTAAAAAATTAGATAGAGAACCAACTATTGAAGAATTGTCTGAATATTCACATATAGATAAGGAAGAAATATTATTCGCCATAGAGTCATCAGTTAATATGCAATATCTTTATGATATTATTCATCAAGATGATGGAGCTCCTGTTTTGCTTATAGATAAATTAAGTGAAAAAGGAGAAGATGATAGTGACATGATAAATAGAATTGCACTTAAGGAAGCTTTAAGGAGTTTAGATAGCAAGTCAAGACAAATTATTATGCTGAGATACTTTAAAGATAAAACTCAAGTGCAAGTAGCTAATATGCTTGGCATTAGCCAAGTTCAAGTTTCAAGAATAGAGAAAAAAGTTTTAGGACTAATGAAAGAAAAATTACAAGAATAAATGTACATTTAAAAAGCTCTTTAAAGGGGCTTTTTTGTTTCTTGAAATTCAATAAAATTCCAGAGTTGATTTTTTATAAATTGGAATAATAAATTTATAGAATTATAGAAAGGGGTATTCTTATGTCTAAAAATAAAAAACCAAGTGAACAACAAATATTACAGAAGTTTAAAACTATTGCCAATCAGACAAATCCAAAACCTAAAATAGCTAGAAATTGTATAAGAGCTTTTTTAGTTGGAGGAGGAATTTGTACTATAGCTCAAATTTTTCAAGAACTTTTAATAAAATATGGTTTCCCAGAGGATGATGTTAAGATGCTTCTTCCGATTATTATGGTGTTTTTAGGAGCCTTATTAACTGGTGTCGGTATATATGATAAAATTGCATCCTATGGGGGAGCTGGAACAGTAGTACCAATAACAGGTTTTTCAAATGCTATAGTTGCTCCAGCAATTGAATTTAAACAAGAAGGATTTATATTTGGAGTTGCAGCTAAGATGTTTACAATAGCAGGACCTGTACTAGTATATGGAATAGGTAGTTCAGTTATTATAGGAATAATTTATTATATTATTCAGTTGTTAATATAAGAAAGGGAATTAGTATGAATGAAACAAAGAAAATTGGGAAGCAAACAGTTAGATTAGTAAATACACCTAAAATTATAGCAACATACTCTATAGTTGGACCAAAAGAAGGAGAAGGACCACTAGGAAGCTATTTCGATGAAATATTAAATGATGATTTATATGGAAAGGAAACTTTTGAAAAGGCTGAAAGTGAGATGTTATATACAGCTATAACTTCAGCTATAAATAGGGGGAAAATAGAAGAAGAGGATGTAGATTATTTGTTTGCTGGAGATTTACTTAATCAATTAACATCTTCATCCTTTGCAGCAAGGCAACTTAATATACCATTCTTTGGGCTTTATGGAGCTTGCTCTACTATGTCAGAATCTTTAAGTGTAGCATCAATGATGTTAGATGGAGGATTTGGAAAATATGTTGTTGCAGCAACATCATCACATTTTAGTTCTGCAGAAAGGCAATTTAGATTTCCTTTAGAATATGGAGCTCAAAGAAGTCCATTAGCACAATGGACAGTTACAGGTGCAGGGGCTATGGTACTTGCTAAAGAAGGAAATTATCCAGAAGTAACTTATATTACAACAGGAGTTGTAAAAGATTATGGAATTAAGGATCCTAATAATATGGGAGCGGCAATGGCACCAGCAGCTGTAGATACAATAGCCATGCATTTAAAGGATGCTGGAAGAGAACCAAGTTATTATGATGCAATAGTCACAGGAGATTTAGGGAAAGTAGGAAAGGAAATAACTTGTAAATTATTATTAGAGTATGGATATGATATTAGAAGTAATTATTTTGATTGTGGAGATATGATATTTGATGATAATATTCAAAAAACAGACTCTGGTGGAAGTGGATGTGGATGTTCAGCCGTGGTAGCTTCAGGCTATTTTTATAAAAAAATGATAAGAAAAGAAATAAAAAATATTCTTTTAGTATCTACTGGAGCTTTAATGAGTACAACTTCATCTCTTCAAGGAGAAAGTATTCCTGGAATTGCTCATGCTGTTGCAATTGAGTTTAAAAATTAGGAAGGAGAAATTCTTATGGAATATCTTAGTGCTTTTGTAGTGGGAGGTATTATTTGTGTTATAGGTCAGATCCTAATGGATACAACTAAATTAACACCTGCAAGAATACTAGTAATTTTCGTTACATTAGGAACTGTGTTAGGTGCCTTTGGAATATATGATAAAATAATTGCAATAGGAGGAGCAGGAGCGAGTATCCCTTTACCTGGCTTTGGCAATTCTTTAGCAAAGGGGGCAATAAGGGCTGTAGAGGAAAAGGGGCTAATTGGAGCTTTTACAGGGGGTATAACAGGAACAGCTGCTGGAATTACGGCAGCGATATTCTTTGGATATATAATGGCTTTAATATTTAATCCAAAGACAAAATGATAATATATATTTAAAACAGTTAAATAATGCTTTTAAAAATAACTTAACAAAATAACTTAACAAAATATTAGATTTTAGAATTTTACCTATAATATTTACAGATGAAAATATTATATCAGCAGAGTTTTTTGTTAGAAAAATAGGCCTTATTTCTAGTGAAGATCAAATAACATCAGGGTTAGAATTAGAATCATTAAATGATGAGGAATTAATAAAAGTTGTATCAAGGGCTAGAATTTATTGTAAGGTTAATCCGGAGATTTGAATTTATAATATTAATAGTTATTGTATGGATTTTATTTATTTTTACACTGAGAGATTTAATTATAAAAAAATGGTAAAACTTTAAAATGAGGTGTTGCCATTGAAGCTTAATAATAAATATAATATATTACTATATATATTTTTGGTTTTCATATTATCAAGCAGTGTATTTTTACTTTTTTATAAGAATAAATGGCTAGCAATTATACTTGTTGGCTGTTTTTTTATTTTTCTTATTTTAATAAAAAAATTAGAATTATTAATTATATTATCCTTATTTTCACTTATTCCTATAATAAATAATTATTTGTATTACAATTTAAGTTGTGATAATAATGAAGAAATTAGAATAATTTCTCTAAATAATTACGGAGGAATAGGTGAAGTTAGAGGAAGAAAGGTTTACTTAACTGGTGATTTTAAAGATATAAAATTAGGAGATAGATTACTAGCTAAAATAGAATTAAATAAAGATATCAATGTTGAAAGAGGAATATTAGGAGAAGTAAAGATAGAAGATTATAAAAAATTGAATACAGATTTAAAGGGGAAAATATATAGAATTAGAGAATATATATTTAATAATTTAAAAGAAAAGTTAGGAAGTAGGAGAGCTGCTTTAATAACATCCATATCATTTGGATATACAGAATTTTTAGATAGAGAAGATGAAAGTACCATGAAAAATTTAGGGGTATTACATGCAGTATCTGTATCTGGATTGCATATGGTTTTAGTGTATTCTTTGTTGAAAAAAATTCTAGGAAATAAAATAGCTCCCATTGTAGCAGTTATTTATGTAATTTTTACTGGAGCAGCTATATCAACTGTAAGGTCTTATATAATGCTTTTATGTTTAAGCTTAGCAATACCTTTTAGAAGAAGCTATAATCCTTTAGCAGGGCTATCCTTAGCAGGTATAATTTTAATTTTATATAAGCCCTATAGCATCTTTGAAGTTGGTTTTCAATTAAGTTTTTTATCAACTCTTGGAATAATTTTATTTAATAAAAAGTTTAATAAGGATTTATATAGATTACCAAAGATTTTAAGGGAGGGAACAGCTATTAGTTTATCATCACAAGTCTTTACCTTTCCTTTTTTAGTATTATATTTTAGGGAGTTTTCTTTAGGATTCTTAGCTGGAAATATAATACTTATGCCGTTAATTAATGCAGTTGTAATTCTGGGAAATATTTTAGCCTTAACTATAAATTTCAAAATTATTTTTAATTATATTGTCTTTATTTCTTATTATGTAACTTTAGCTATAGATATAATTTCAGAGAAATTGCTTAATATTTTACCAAGTATATTATTTTTAAATGAAATAATAGCAATAAGCTATATAATAATGTTAATAACAATTTATTTTTATAGAAGAGGATATAAGAATTCTATTTACTTTCCAACATTAATAATATTTTATTTATTCATTATTTTTTATAGCCCTTATCCAAAGTTTGAATATTATAAAGATGGAATATTATTAATTAGCTATAAAGGGGAAAGATCCTTAATTGCAATAAAGGAAAGTGCTGATTTAAATAAATATAAGTATATTTTATTATCAAATAGTGAATATAAAAGTTTTAAAAAGATAAAATTAAATAACAGTATTGAGATAGAAAAAATTAATAAGAATATTTTAATAAGAAATAGTATAAATAGGTATTTAATAAAGCTTTCTAGTGGGAAATTTGATGGAAATTATGATATAATAGACTGCAAACATAGTAATTATGTAAAAATTATTTTATTGAAAAATAAAGTTTTAGTAACTAATTAAGAAAGGTAGATTGCTTTGATAGATTTTGATGTATTAGAAGGTGAGGTTAAGAAAGGGAAGATAGAAAATTCTTATATTTTTTGTGGCTTAGATGAAGAGTTAATTAAAGAAGGAATAAACTTAATTGTTAATACTACTATTGATACCTCCTTACTGGATTTGAATTATATAAGACTAGATGGATTAACAACCACCTTTGATGAAATAATGAATGCTTGTGAAACTATGCCTTTTATGGGTGATAAGAAGGTAGTTGTAGTTTATAGGGCAGGTTTTTTAAAAGAAAAAACTGATGCTACAGGGACTAAGCTTTATAATGACATACTTAAGTATTTAAAGGACTTACCAACCTATACAGTTCTTATAATGTATTATTTATTTAATGATAAAAGAGATACCCCTAAGAAAAGTAATAAAGTAAAAGCTTTAGAAAAAGTTTCGAAGGTAGTATATTTTGATAAATTAAAAAAAGATAGATATTATAAAAAAGTTGAAGAAGTTTTTAAAGAAAAGGGTAAAGAAATAGGAAAGGTTGAGTTAAAATATTTTGCGGAAAAGGTGCAAAATAACTTTGATATAATTAGAAGAGAAGCTGATAAGCTTATTTCATATACTGAAAATAGAGCTATAAATAAATCTGATATAGATAAGTTAATTGCTAATTCTAGTGAGGATGATATTTTTGATTTAGTAGATTTTATTTCTCAAAAGAAGGTTGAAAAAACTTTAGATCTACTTTACGATTTATTATCCAAAAGTGATCAACATATGCTTATTATTTCAAATATAGAAAATAATTTCAAAAGACTTTATGAAATAAAAATATTAGTCCAAAGTGGAGCAAGAGTTAACGATATTTCTAGTAAATTTAAACTTCCAACCTTTGTCTGTGAAAAATTAATTAATCAATCTAATAAATTTTCTGTAAAGCAGCTTCAAAAGATAATGGAAATATGTTTAGAAACTGAAAATAAGATTAAAACATCAGGTGTAGATAAGAATATGGAACTGGAACTAATGATATTTAACATATTTATGACTAAGTAAATATATATTATAAATTAAAAATAAATAGGTAAAAAAATAATAGCCGATCCATTGGATCGGCTTCTTATTTCATTACGCCATAGCGTTTAACTTTGCAGCTAATCTTGATTTCTTTCTAGCTACCATGTTCTTGTGACATACTCCTTTTTGAGCAGCCATATCTAAAGCTTTAACAGCCTTAGGGAAAAGAACCTTAGCTTCTTCAACGTTGTTTGCAGCAACAGCTACTTCAAATTTCTTTACAGCAGTTTTTAAAGCTGATTTAATCATTCTGTTTTGAGCAGTTTTTGCTTCAGTTACCTTAATTCTCTTTTTTGCTGATTTAATATTTGCCATTCTAAATTCACCCCCTTAATAATTTTATTAGGGTCTCTTTGCAGTTTTGGGGAAATCTGCGTTCGAGTTCGTTTTTAACATACTAGATTATATCATTGAAAGTTTATAAGTTCAAGTATTAAATTGAAACATTAAGGAAAAATAAAAAGGATAATAGTTTTTTTGGAGGTATTTTTATGATTAATGTAAGAACAGATTTAGCTATAGAAGCTAGAGATATGTATACTAAAGAAAACAAAAAAGAGCTTGATGGTGTTATTGTAGATGAAGAAAAAGAGGGAGATATTAAGATAACTACAGTAACTATAGAAAGTGATGAAGCTGGTAAAGAATTAGGAAAGCCTAAAGGAAATTATATAACAATAGACTTTCCAGAATTTACTCATTATGATGGTGAATCTATGGATAATGTTTCAAAGGTTGTGGATAATGTTTTGACTAGATTAGTAAATATGCCAGAAGAAAAAACTGCATTAGTTGTAGGGCTTGGGAATTGGAATGTAACACCAGACTCATTAGGGCCAAAGGTTACGGAAAAAATAATGGTTACTAGGCACTTAAAACAAGTTATGCCAGAGGCTATAGATGAATCAGTAAGACCAGTTTGCTGTATATCTCCAGGGGTTCTTGGAATAACAGGAATAGAAACTGGAGAAATAATAAAATCATTAGTAGATAGAATAAAACCTGACTTAGTTATATGTATTGATGCTCTTGGTTCAAGAAAGCTTGAAAGGGTAAATAGAACTATACAAATTAGCGATACTGGTATATCACCAGGAGCAGGTGTTGGAAATCATAGAATGAAGATAAATGAAGAAACTTTAGGAGTAAAGGTTGTAGCTATTGGAGTACCTACTGTAGTTCATGCGGCAACTATAGCAAATGATACTATAGATCTTGTATTAGATGGACTTATTAGTAAGGCTGAAAAGGGAAAAGATTTTTATAATATGCTAAAGTCAGTAGATAAGCTTGAAAAAAGTCAATTAATAAAGGAAGTATTAGATCCTTTTGTAGGTGATTTAATGGTTACTCCAAAGGATGTTGATGCAGTAATTGAATCCTTAGCTAAGATAATTGCAAATGGTATTAATATGGCAATACAACCTAATTTAGATATGGAGGATATAAATAAATTTATGAATTAAAAATTTTATTATATATTCTTATGAAAAAAGATATAGGAAGAATAAAAGAATCTAAAAATAGCTTAATATAATAAAGTTTATAGAAAGATAATTTTTACTATATTTGATTTATTTTAATAATATCAATAACTCTCAGTGTGGGGAGTTATTTTTTGTTGTTTTTAATGTATATTAATGTAAAATATTAATTTATTTGTAATATATATATTGTATAATATATGTATAAATGTTATAATATTCATTGAAGTGAAGTTTGTTCTTAAAATCATAAAGTTATAAGCTTTGTGAAGAAAATCAGGACAACAACAGGTAAATAATGCACTAAAATAGATAGTCTTATTTTGGAGCATAAAAAAATATACCTGCACTAAAACTCTTGCTAAAGTTAAAACTATTAAAGTGTTTGGGTATGGAAATTATTATGAATAACTTATATTAATTTCATACTACACCATAATATTACAGTAACATTGACAGCAAGAATAATCCTAGTTGAATACAAAAGATTAAATTGATTTATTGGAGTTATAGTATAGAGTCGAATGTGATGTTGTACTTTGATTGTAGAGAACAAAATTTTCATATTAATGAACTCGTAGGAAACTATGATTCAAAAATTATTTAATAGGGGGAGAATTAGAATGAGAAAAAAACAAAACAAATTTCTTTCATTATTTGTTGCTGCAATGATGATTTTTTCAATTCTGCCAGTTAAAGTATCAGCTATGGATATAGCTAATAAATTAGTTACAGTTGGAGGAGAAAACTGCGACTATACAACAATTCAAGATGCTATCAATGCTATAGATGGTCAAGCTGATAAAACTGGTTGGACTATCCAAGTAAATAGTGGTACTTACAGCAGGTTTACAGTGCTAGATGGCATGGATAACCTTACTGTAAAAGCAGCTGATGGCGCAAATGTTATTATTAACACTTTAGATAATAGCCCAGCACCTGCTCCAACAAGCAGTGCATATCCGGATACTGCGGGTATTTCCATCCGTTATGCCGCTAATGTTACATTAGAGGGTTTAACCTTAGATGTTGGTACGCAAGCAGATCCATGGTATTCTGCAGCTATTTCTACGTATTCTGAAAGTGGCCTTAAGCCAAGTGCACCAACTATAAAGAATTGTATTTTTGATGGAAGCGATACTGCATTTGGTGTATTCATTAATACTGGTGTTAATGAGTTTTACGTTGAAAATTGTAGTTTTAATGGTTTAAAAGAAGCTATTTCTATGTATGGTGATGGCACTCTTATGAAGAATGCTATTGTATCAGGAAATACTTTCAATAATTGCTCCTTTGCACTTCATGGATACTATGGTGGTTCTGGAGATGCTGGAACACTTAGCTTTGTTAACAATACTGTAAATGGAACTGATGATTTGAGATGTAAAGTAGTAATTCAGGATCAAACCAACACTGGAGCTATTAAGGCAGATATAAATAATAATACACTTACTAATGCTGTTGTTGGCTTAGTAAACTTAAGAGAAGCTGGAGAAACTGTATCTGATGTTTTAACAAGTAATACTATGGGAAAGAGCAGTTTCTATGTAGAAGCAATAGAACCAGGTACAATTGAGTTTTATGCCACTTATACAGCACCAGCAAATGAAACAGGTTATTGGGCTCTAACTGGAATTGATGATTTTGAAGTTGATTGGGGTAAAAATCCTGATGGAACTAATGCTTATATTGGTGAGAAGATAAAAGAAGCTAACGCTAACAAGTCTAATACTATAAGTTTTACTGGTATTGATGAAGAGAATTTGGTGAAAACATTTACTTGGTTTAAGGATGGTATTTATTGGGTAAGTGGTAATAAAACTAGCTATCCTGGACTAGAAAAGAATATTGTAACTGAAAATGGAGACGTAAAGAGCACTAGCGTTGCTAAGGATGAAACAATTAACTTTAAATTGGTATCTAATGTTCCTCAGGACCTAAAAAATTACCTAGAACCTGAGACTCCTGATGGACCAAGTTTATATTCATTTACCGATGATTTAAATAGTGGTACTTATAAGTTAGCTTTCAACGATATCATGGACAAGGGTCTAACTTTAGTTGATGATTCTATAGAAGTTACTGTAAATGGAGCAAAGGTTGAAGTTACTCCTGTAATTGGTACTGATGATGAAGGCAATACTACTATTTATGTAGAAATTGACCTTGTTAAATTATATCAAGCTGGCTATTTTACAGATTCTGATTTTGGAACAGCACCTATAATTATGACCTATTCTGCCACAGCTAATAGTGATATAAAAGCTGGAACTTATTACAATAAGGCTTGGGTTGACTATGAAGGTGATAAAACTGAAGAAGATGTTGTTACAATAGATACATTTGGTATCCAAATCTTTAAGTATGACCAAACAAATAAAGATAAAGGTTTAAAGGGTGCTAAATTTGAACTTAAGGACAGCGATGGAAATCTTATTGCTACACTTATCTCTGGAGAAGATGGTTATGTATCTTATGAAGGTCTTAAGGAAGGTGAATATACAGTTACCGAAACAGAAGCTCCTTATGGATATGTAAAGAGTGATATGCCTATTACTATTATTCTTCCTGAAAATGCTTCTGAAGGAACTAATATTGCAAATGTTAAATTTGCAAACTCTGTAATTCCTCAAACTGGTGGTACTGGTACAATGATATTTACCATTGTTGGGGTAGTTATTATTGGTGCAGCTTGTGTATTATTTATAACTTCACAAAAGAAAAAGAAGAGAATAAATTAAAATAAAATTTTAAAATATATTGAAACAAACGGAGACTAAAATAGGAACTTGTCTCCGTTTGTATTTGAATATTATATCTTGCATCAGAGCAGATATAATATTTGATGATAAGCTTAGTATTGAAAAGGAATGTATTAAGAATATATGAAACATAAACCAAGTATATCAACAATTTTATTCATTCTTCTTTTGGTAATTGGATTTGGAATTCTTCTTTATCCAACTATCTGTGATAGGTGTACCAGGTGGAAACTTCAAAAAGAAATGAACCATTATACCGAGGTAGTAGAAGCAATTAAAGAAGATTATGCAGATTTATGGGCTGCTGCAGAAGAATATAATAGTTATCTGCTAGGAAAAAAATCTCAATTTACTATGGAGGAAGGCGAGGTTGAAAAGGTTGCTACTTTGCTTAATCCTTTAAATACTGGGATGATGGGATATATAGATATTCCTAAAATTAATGTGCATTTACCCATATATCAAGGAATAGAAGAAAAAGAACTTCAGTCTGGAGCTGGTTATTGGTTAGGCTCAAGCTTACCTACTGGTGGAGAAAGTACCCATTGCGTTATAACAGCACATACTGGTCTTGTAAAAGCAAAAATGTTTACTGATATAGATCAGCTAGAAATAGGTGACTTATTCACACTTTTCGTATTAAATCGTCAGTTAACCTACGAAGTTGATCAGATACTCATAACTGAACCTGATGATATTAAAGATTTATATATTGTTGATGGTAAGGACTATGTCACACTTTATACCTGCTATCCCTATGGTGTGAACACTGAACGACTCCTTGTGCGTGGCAGTCGCGTTGATAATATAGAAAATCAAGATAACAGCTGGCTACTAAAATACTTCACATGGTGGCAGATTCTTCTGTTTATATTTATTGTTTTGTTACTTATCCTGTTTTTATGGCGTGTTTTCATTACTAAAAGGGGTAAGTATGAAAGACGAAGAGAAGATAAACATTTTAGAAAAAACGAAAAATGAGAACCAAAGAGAGGAGGTTGAAGTTTTGAAGAAATACAACAGGTTAAAAATAATAACATTCATAATAGGCTTTCTTTGCAGCTTTTTCATGAGTATGCCGCTTATGTCACTTGCCTCAAATATTGAGGATACTGCAAATTTAACACTTAATTATATTCATTCTGATATAGAATTTTCTGTTTATAGGGTAGCAGAAGAAAGTGAGAGTGGATATGTTCTTACAAGTGATTTTTCAGAATATCCAGTTTCTATTGATGCTAAGACATCGGAAGTATGGAAAGCACTTTCATACACTTTAGCAACCTATGTTGAAGCAGATAATATTCCTGAAACAGTAAGTGATAAGACTTATAATAATACAGTTACATTCAAGAATCTGAAATCAGGAATGTATCTTGTGTTAGGAAAAGCATATACCATAGATGATTACTATTATACTCCTATTCCTTTTTTAGTTGTATTAACAGATGGCGATGATATCACAGTAGATCCTAAGTATGACAAATATGGTTCAATAATTGATGAAGAAAATTATGAGGATTATTTTGTTCGTAAAATTTGGGTAGATAGCGAAAATAGTGATAATCGTCCACAGAATATAACCCTTCATCTTCTCAAGGAAGGTACAGTTTATGATACCATTACTTTAAATGAAAGTAATCAATGGGAATATACTTGGAAAGATTTGAATACTAAATACCATTGGTCTGTAATAGAACCAAATGTACCAAAGAGTTATACTGTATCCATTACTCAAGAGGGAACCTCATTTATCGTAACAAATATTTTTAGGAATGAAGAAACAATTACAGATTATGATTCAGATAATCTGCAAACTGGTGATGAAACAAATATATGGCCCTATGTTGGAATTCTTGTCATTGGGGTTTTATTAGCTGTATATCTTATATTAACTAGAAAAAAGAAAAATTTTGAGGACAGATAAATAAGATTGGTGCTGTCTCACAATTTTAGTATGGAGCTGCTGCGGTAGCTCCATTTATATATTTTTTAAGATGTATTTCATTAAAACATTATAAAAGTTAGTATAAAAATAAAACTAAAGTAAAAGTTATAAATAAATTTATGAAGTAAAAATATTTTTTTATTTATTAATAATTATGTAACTCTCTAAATATACTTATTAGAGGAAGGGGGAGTTGCATGTATTCATTAAGACAAGTTTCACCTAATAAGCAGGGGGCAAGAAAAAATGTAAAGTTAGGTATTAACAATAAAAATTTTAGTATGGGATATTTAATCATTATAGTAGCTTTTATAATATTTATTATAAGAGCAATAAATGTAGTTAATAACTATAATGATCCAGGTGGGTATGCATATGTTCAAATGCTTAACTTTTCTATGCCAGTAGTAAAAACTGCAGTATATGATGAAGGTGCATATGTTGAAAATAATCTTTCTTTAAAAAATGTTGCTTTAGAAGCCATGGGAATAAGAGGTATAAATGTTTTTAAAATAGTAGGTAAGGAAATTAGTCTTTTTAGTGAGATGTTTGCAGGCTCAGAAATAGCATCATCTATAAATAAATTAACACCATTTTCACTAAAAAAAGAAAGTATTGCTAAGATGACTGATGAAGAAATAGCAGAATTAAATAAGGTAAGTGAAGCATATGATCCAAGTTTAAAAAAGAGTTTAGATAACTCTAAAATAGAAGTACTTATATTTCATACCCATACAACAGAAAATTATTCTGAAAGGGAAAACTTAACTACAGACACTGACTTTAACGTGGCTGGAGTTGGAGATGTATTAGCTAAAGAGTTAGAAGAAGGTTATGGAATATCAGTTATTCATGATAAAACAAATCATAGCGTTTCTTATAACGAAAGCTATACAAGGTCAAATGAAACCCTAAATAAGTATTTAAATAAATATGGTGATTTTAAAGTTATTATAGATCTTCATAGAGATGGAGTTGATGGAGCAAAAGCTGAACAATTAAAAAGTATTTATACAATGAATATAAATAACCAAAGTTTAGCTAAAATGATGTTTGTTACAGCGCCAAACAGCAGTAGATATGAGGCTAATAAAGCCTTTGTAGAAAACTTATACAATATTGGCAATAGATTATTTCCAGGCTTAATAAGAGATATTCATGAAATAAATCCAGCAGCTACAGCCATTAACTATAGCTTAAGTGATAATTTTATACTTATAGAAGATGGAGCAAATGTTAATACTGCACAAGAAGCAAAATTAACTAGCAAATATATTGCAAGAATAATAGCAGAACATTTAAATAGGTAAAATATGAATAAAATTTGATTTTTATGAGCATCCTTTTAGATAGTAAAAACTAGGGGGTGCTTTTTTGATTAATAAAAAAGTTTTAATAGGAACACTAATTTTTTTTATAATAGTAGTACTAGGAGTAATAAAAATTAATATTATTAACACAAAAGCCTTATCACCTGTTGGTAATGGTGAAGATAACTATGAGTTAGTTAAGGAGGAGTTTGGTAAGGATTTTGAGGAGTTTATTAAAGATGATGCAGAAGTAAAAATTTATACTCCAAGGGATGAAATCGAAAATACAACTGTTAGGATATATGATAAAGAGTTTATAATAAATACAAATAATAAATTAACAGAAAAGTTTTATGAAATGGGTGGTTTTTTATACAATGGCTTTAGTAGTATAATAGATAAGATAAATGGTAAAATAAAAAATAATGAAATCAATAATGAAAGTGAAGATTTAGATAAGATAATAAATGATTTTCTAGAAGAGAATAATAGTAATTAACACTTATTAACAACTTCATATTTATATTGACACATAACCTAGACATTATGATATAATTTACCTTGAAAATTACAATGGGGGTGAAGTGACTATTTGCTTATTTAAGCAATAGTTTTATATATGAGTAGTAATAGACAAGAACATATTAGAAATTTTTCTATAGTAGCCCATATAGATCATGGGAAGTCAACCCTAGCTGATAGATTATTGGAAGCCACAGGAACTCTTACACAAAGAGAAATGGAAGAGCAAATCCTTGACAATATGGATATAGAGAGAGAAAGAGGAATAACTATTAAGTCTCAAGCAGCAAGACTTGTTTATAGAAGAGATGATGGAGAAGAATATATATTAAATTTAATTGACACTCCAGGTCACGTAGATTTTACATATGAAGTTTCAAGAAGTTTAGCTGCATGTGAAGGTGCTATTTTAGTAGTAGATGCAACCCAAGGTGTTCAAGCACAGACTTTAGCTAACTGCTATTTAGCATTAAATAATGATTTGGAAATTGCACCTGTTATCAACAAAGTTGATTTACAATCTGCAAGACCTGATGAAGTTAAACAAGAAATTGAAGATATAATAGGAATTGAGGCTGAAGATGCTCCAATGATTTCAGCTAAAACTGGACTAAATATTGGTGATGTTTTAGAAACAATAGTAGAAAAGATTCCGGCACCTGATGGAGATGAGGACGCTCCACTTAAGGCATTAATATTTGATTCTTATTATGATAGCTATAAAGGCGTTGTTTCTTATGTAAGAATTTTTGATGGAGTTGTAAAGCCAGGAACTAAAATTAAATTAATGGCAACAAATAAAGTATATGAAGTAACTGAAGTTGGAGTATTTATACCTAAGACATTACCTATTAATGAATTAAGAGCTGGTGATGTTGGATATATTGCAGCTTCAATAAAAAATGTTAGAGATGCAAGAGTTGGTGATACTATAACAGAAGCAGATAGACCAATAAAAGATGCATTACCAGGGTATAAGCCTGCAGTTCCTATGGTTTATTCAGGTATTTATCCAGTAGATGGAGCCAAGTATCAAGAACTAAAGGATGCATTAGAAAAGCTTCAAATAAATGATGCTGCATTAAGCTTTGAACCAGAAACTTCAATAGCATTAGGCTTTGGATTTAGATGTGGATTCTTAGGATTATTACATATGGAAATAATTCAAGAAAGAATAGAAAGAGAATTTAATTTGGATATTATTACAACTGCACCGTCAGTTATTTATAAAGTAATAAAAACTAATGGAGAAGTAATAGAGCTTACAAATCCAACAAACCTTCCAGAAGCTACAGAAATAGATTATATGGAAGAACCAATAGTTAAAGCAAGTATAATAGCCCCTTCAGATTATGTTGGTGCTGTTATGGAATTATGTCAAGAAAGAAGAGGAACTTTCATTGATATGCAATATTTAGAAGAAACAAGAGTTTCTATTAATTATGATATTCCATTAAATGAAATTGTTTATGATTTCTTCGATACACTAAAATCTAGAACTAGAGGATATGCTTCATTAGACTATGAATTTAAGGGATATACTCAAACTGAATTAGTTAAGCTTGATATTATGTTAAATGGTGATGTTGTAGATGCATTATCTATGATAGTACCAAGAGAGAAAGCATATGAAAAGGGAAGAGGTATAGCTGAAAAGCTTAAAGAAATAATTCCAAGACAAATGTTTGAAGTACCAATTCAAGCAGCAGTAGGATCTAAAATAATAGCTAGAGAAACAGTAAAGGCTATGAGAAAAGATGTACTTGCAAAATGTTATGGTGGAGATATTTCTAGAAAGAAAAAGCTGTTAGAAAAGCAAAAAGAAGGAAAGAAGAGAATGAGACAGGTAGGATCAGTTGAAATTCCTCAAGAAGCATTTATGGCAGTATTAAAAGTAGATAAATAATTTATAATAAAAAATGCTAAGTCAAATAGGCTTAGCATTTTTTAATAGATAACTATAAGAGTAAGGTGGTAATATTATTAAACTATATAAACAAATAAATGTTTATATAATTCATTATATATTAAAATTGTGTAAAAGTACGCAAAAATTTACTTAAAGTAAAAATTTTTTAAGTATTCTAATAAGTTATACAAATCGCAATTTGTTCCTATGTCCTTTAGATAAGGAATAAATTTATAATCATCTAAGTCTATAAACTTTGGAACTCTTGGATTTATTCTAAAGTAATTTTCTTTTAAAAATTCTTTGCAGTATAAATCTTCTAAGTTAGACATACCATCCATCAATAAAGCTAATAATGGTGATTTCATTTTGCTAAATGGATTAAATGACCATTGAAGTATTCCCCATTTATGTGTTTTGCCTATTATTTTTTCAGGACTATCACCTGTGCCTATAGATAATAGTAATATATCTTCTTTTTTATATTTTGTCATTGAAGATAAAGTTAATATAAGGGAAATTGCAGTAGGAGAATTAGCTATTACTCCACCATCGATATAGTTATTATATGATGGGAAATATGTAGGAGCAGCAGAACTAGCTAAAATAGCATCTCTAGCAAGAATATCACTTGTATTATTTTTGGATAAATTATTAAAGAAAATAGGTTCCCAAGATTTTGTATCTTTATCTCCTAGATAAAAGGCTGGAATAATAATATATCTTTTAAAATCATTTATTTTAAAGTTATGGTCAAAATAATTTGAAATTATTTTTTTTAGGCAGTTATTTTTAAATTTAGGCTTTAAAATATTTAGCTTAGGGCTGGAGAAAATTTCACTAGAAATTTCTTTAGAATAAAGTTTTTTAAGATCATCAATTGGTACACCTTTTGCTAGGAGAGCAGCAATTATAGCTCCTGTTGAAGTTCCTGTGAAAAGATCAACTTCATTTAAAAAATTTGGATAGTTATCTATTATTCTAGACAGAATCTCAATACTTAAAGCTCCTTTAATACCACCACCATCAAAAGATAGGATTTTGAATTTTTTCATATATTACTCCATAAATAAATTACTTATATATGTTATTCAAAAGTTTTGATATTGATATAAATATTAAGTAATTAAATATGAGCTTTGAAAATATATTGAAATGTAAAGTAAATTTAGTGAGGTGGATTTAATGTTAGAAGTAAATAGTAGAGACATAAAAAAGAAAGGAAAGACTTTAAGAAATAAAGGTATAATTACTGGAACATTGAAGAGAATAGACGGAAGAGTATATAATATTCAAATGAATGGAAATGATTTAGATACATCAGTAACTAGAAATGGTTTGAGTTTAATATTACCAATTAATTTTCAAGGTGAATTAATAAATACTAGAATAGAAAAAGTACAGAGAGATGTTTTATTTCATAATATTATAAATGTAGATTTATTAGAAAAATAAAAATAAGATACATGATGCTATTGTACCAGGTTAAAAGGAACTATTATTTTGAGTTCCTTTTTTC